>CAIXHJ010000259.1 GCA_903919165.1 uncultured Holophagaceae bacterium | reverse complement strand
TGAACACAGCTCCGTGAAGTGGATCCGCCTGGCCTACTACGCCCTCATCCCGATGACCATCGGCTTCATGCTCTTCCACAATGGGCTGGACTGGCTGGCCAAGCTTCGGCGCGGCCCGCACCATGGCGGCACGCAGGAAGGGTTCCCCCGCATGAATCGGACCTTCCGCCTGACCCATGCCCTGGTGATGGTGAGCTTCATCACCCTCGTCGGGACTGGATTCGCCCTGAAGTTCCCGGAAGCCGGGTGGGTGAAGCTCTTCCAGTCCTTGGACCCCTCATCCAGCATTCGCGGGCTGGTCCACCGCATCGCAGCCGTGGTGATGATCGCAGCCACGGTCATCCACTTCGTACATCTGGCCTGGTCGCGCCGCGATCGGGTCATCCTGGTCGAGCTGCTCCCTTCCTGGCAGGACGCCAAGGACATCTACAACATGCTCCGGTTCAACCTGGGCCTGATCAGTGAGCGCCCGACCTTCGGCATGTTCGGATACGCCGAGAAGATGGAGTACTGGGCCTTCATGTGGGGCACGGTGGTGATGGCCGTGACCGGCCTCTTGCTCTGGGCCCAGAATCTGAGTCTCCGCTATTTCCCGACCTGGGTCATGGACGCTGCCACGGCGGCTCATTGGTATGAAGCCATCCTGGCCACGCTCTCCATTCTCGTGTGGCACTGGTACCTCGTGATCTTCGATCCGGATGTCTATCCCATGGATCTGGCGTGGCTCACGGGTAAGGCTCCCGCCGACCACATCCGGGCGACCCGGCCGGGGTACTACCTCAAGACCATCGAGCAGAAGCAGAAAGCACTTGACTCCAACTCAGACCATCATTGACCTTTTCGTTTAACGTCCATTACCCACAGGAACACCCCATGAATCGAGCCACATCCGTGACCCAGGAAGGCCTCGCACCCGGGCGCCGCAAAGGCAGCATTCTGCTAGCTCTCCTCGCGGGACTCCTGCTGGTGGTCGCACCCCTAAGTGCCGCACCCGCCAAGGAGAAGGCCAAGGAAAGCTGCCTCGACTGCCATGGCGACAAGGATGCGGTCAAGGACGGTCCGAATGGAACCACCGTTTCGCTTTTTGTGGATGCTGATCGCTTCAGCAAGGCGGTTCACGCGTCACTCGCGTGCAAGAGCTGCCATGCCGACATCAACAAGGACCATCCTGGCGACGGTAACCCGCCACCGAAGGTGAACTGCGGGACCTGCCACGCGGACGAGGCCAAGATCTATCAGAGCAGCATCCACGGCATGAGCAGGACCATGGGCTCCTCGGCCGCCCCTGCCTGCGTCGATTGCCACGGGAACCACTACATCAGCCATGTTTCCCAGACCGATTCGCCGGTCTACAAGATGAACCTTCCCCTGACCTGCGCGAAATGCCATGCCAACAAGAACATCACGGAAGAATACAAGATGAAGTATCCGTCGGTGGGCTCTCAGTACCAGGAGAGCATCCACGGACAGGCGCTGCTCAAGAAGGGGCTCATCGTGGCGCCCAGCTGCAACGATTGCCACGGCGTCCATGACATCAAGCGCAGTGTGGACCGCAGCTCGCCCATCAACCATGCCAACGTCGCGAAGACCTGCGGCAAGTGCCACGTCACTGTGGAGGCGATCTACAACAAGAGCATCCATGGTCAGCTCCTGGCCAAGGGCGATCCCCGCGGCCCGGTCTGCATCCAATGCCACACGGCTCATACGATCGAAAAGCCCACCGGAGGTCATTTCAAGATGCAGGCCGACCAGACCTGCGGGAAATGTCACGCGGACCGTCTGGAGCACTACCGGGACACTTACCATGGCAAGGCGATGGCACTGGGGAAGGCCAACAACGCGCCGGACGTGGCCGCCTGCTTCGACTGTCATGGCCACCACGATGTGATGCGCGTCTCGGATCCCAATTCCAGGCTCTCCCCGGGCCACATCGTCCAGACCTGTCAGCAGTGCCACCCCAAGGCCAATGCCAGCTTCACCAAGTACGCGCCCCATGCCGACCCTGAAGATCGCGCGAAGTATCCTCAGCTCTACTGGGTCTTCATAGGAATGACGGCGATCCTGGTTGGAACTTTCATGGTTTTCGGCTTGCACACGCTGTTGTGGCTCTTCCAGTCGATCTGGCTCTACCGCCATGATTCCAGGCAGTTCCGCGAAGCGAAGATCAAGATCGCCAAGGACGACGAGCAGTTCGTTCGGTTCCAGCCCTTTGAGCGCTTCCTCCACATGTTGGTGGTTTCGAGCTTCCTGCTCCTCGTACTCACGGGCATGCCGCTGAAGTTCTACTACACCGACTGGGCGAAGGCCGTATTCGGGATCCTGGGCGGGCCCCAGACTGCCCGCACGCTCCACCACTTTGGCGCCGTCGTTACGTTCTTGTACTTCACGCTTCACGTCAGCGACACGCTCATCCACCTCTGGAAGCACCGCAAGTATCTGCGCGATCCTGAGACCGGAAAGGTGGCCCTCAATCGGCTGTGGAAGGCCATGAGCCATCCGGATTCCATGATCCCCACGAAGCAGGACCTAAAGGACTTCATCGACCACAACAAGTGGTTCTTCGGCAAAGGCCCCAAGCCACAATTCGACCGGTGGACCTACTTCGAGAAGTTCGACTACCTCGCCGTGTTCTGGGGGATCTTCGCCATCGGGGTTTCCGGCCTGATCATGTGGTTCCCCGAATTCTTCAGCCGCCTCATGCCGGGCTGGATGATCAACGTGTCGCTCATCATCCACTCGGACGAGGCCTTGCTGGCCGCCGGATTCATCTTCACGGTCCATTTCTTCAACACCCATTTCCGGTTGGAGAAGTTCCCCATGGACACGGTGATCTTCTCCGGCCGCATCGCCAAGTCGGAGATGCTCCACGAGCGCAAGCGCTGGTATGACCGGCTGCTGGCCGAAGGTCGCCTGGAGGACTTCCGCGTCAAGGACGAGTGGGATGCCTGGAAGGGCATCGCCAAGACCTTTGGGTACTTCTTCTTCGGCCTCGGCATCGTTCTGCTGGTCCTCATCATCTATGCCATGATGTCGCGCCTTGCCCATTGAGGGCGGGCGCCACTTACAACCTGCAAAGTCTTGAAACCGGATCCCTGTGACTGTCGTCACTGACGCTGCTGCCAATAGCCGGCAGACTCCAACCACGGAACAACCCTTGCAATTCACCTTTGACTCGACCCATGGTCCGAGTCCCACCCCAAGAGGAGCCATCATGCGCCGTTTCACCCTGCTCACCGCTGCCCTCATCCTCGCCGTGGCTCCTGCCGCCATGGCCAAGATGACCACCGTCAAGGGCGCCAAGTGCACTGCCTGCCATCAGGCCATGCCGCCCAAGAAGGACAACCTCACCAAGGTGGCCGCCGACATGCTCGTCAAGCACAAGACCGAAGCGTCCTGCAAGGAATGCCACGGCTGGGCCGATGGCAAGCTGACTACCACCAAGAAGTAGTTCCATTCGCTCCAAAAGCGGCGTCGTTTACGGCGCCGCTTTTTTTTGGAGATCTTAAAGGCCGAGAAGGGTGCGTGCTTCTGCCTCCATGCGGTCCAGCAGGGCGGTGTTTGTGCGGCTCTGGAGGTAGACCTTCAGCTTGGGCTCGGTGCCGCTGGGCCGGAATGCCGCGAAGGCGCCACTTTTCAGGCGGAACTTCAGAACGTTGCTGTTCAGGATGGGTAGGGCCACTGATGGATTGTCCGGCCGATCGAGGATCGTCTCGCTCCGACCCTCACAGTGCGAGAGGCCCGTCTGGAAATCCTCCCAGCTGACGACCCTCTCACCGCCCAGAGAGGCCAGGCCCGCCGTCCGGATGCGCTCCATGGCCTCCGCGAAGCGCTTGGCGCCTCCGGGTCGAGGATCCTCCAGATTCACCAGGCGGTTGTGGAAGGTCCCGACCCGGGCCATCAGGGCATTCACGGCCTCGAAGAGCGTCTGGCCCTTGGCTTTGTAATGTCCGGCCATCTCCGCGACCACAAGCGCTGCTGTGACGCCATCCTTGTCACGCAGGTTGGGGGGGATGAGCATGCCGTAGCTTTCCTCGGCGCTGAAGGCATAGGCCTCACCCAAGGCCTCGAGCCGGTCCATGCACACGGCGATGTTCTTGAAGCCGGTGAGCGTCCACACGACGGGCAGCCCGTGGCGACGCGCCACTTCGGCCATGAAATCGGAGGTGACCACGGTGCTTACGACCGCGCCCTGGCGGCCCTTCTGGGTGCAAAGGTAGTCAAGGGTGAGGGCGGCGATGTCGTTTCCCGACATGAGTTCCCATTCGCCGTTGCGTTTGGCCACAACGCCGAGGCGGTCTGCATCGGGATCGTTGGAGAGGATGACTTCGGCATCCATGGCCTCGGCCTCCCGGATGGGTGCGGCATAGGCCGCCAGCTCTTCGGGGTTGGGCCTGGGAGCCGTGGGGAAGGTCCCGTCCTGGATGCCCTGGCTGGGGCTGACGGTTAGGGGCAGGCCAGCCCGTTTGAACAGGTCCGGGACGAACGCGACGCCAGTGCCATGGAAGGGCGTATAAAGAGTCCGGGCGGGCGTGAATGGCTGGGGATGCTGGAGCAGACCTTCACCGAGGGCCAGGTAGGCGTTTTCCACGTCCACGGGAATGGGATGGATGCGGCCTTCGGGCGCGACGGGCGGTTCGGGCACCACAGGAAGCGCGGCCATGTGGGCCTCGACTTCCACGTCCCAGGGATCCACCACCTGGCCGCCGAGGTTGTTGTAGGCCTTGAAGCCGTTGTACTCTTTCGGATTGTGGCTCGCGGTGATGATCACCCCGCAGGCGGAGCCCAGGGCCTTCATGGCGAAGCAGAGGAAAGGCGTGGGCAGGGGGCGCGTGCCGAGGAACACCTGGTAGCCCGCGGCCGCCAGCACGGCGGCGCTTTCTGCGGCAAAGACATCGGATTTGATGCGGGTGTCGTAGCCCACCACGGCGATCTTCTTTCCGGGCGCGTGGCGCTGGGCGACGGCCGCTAGGGCCATGGTCGTCCGGCGCACATTCGGCTGGTTCATGCGTCGCAATCCGGCGGCCATGAAACCGCGGAGGCCCCCCGTTCCAAATGCCAGTGGCTCGAAAAACCGGTCCTCCACCTCGGCGATGGCTTTGGCGTCGCCGCCCTCTGCGGCCTTGACCAGGGGCCCCAACTCAGCCCGAAGTTCAGCCTCCAGGTGGGGGAAGGAGAGATACTGCTTCGCGGCGCTCAGGGACATGGGGACCTCGCTCTTTCCATGCTACGTGATGGAGAACCGTTACGGGATTACGCGCCGCCCAGGGCGATGTCCTCCAGCAGCAGGCTCAGGCCAGCACTGCTGCCGTACCAGCGGAGGTCGCTGCCCAGCGCCACGATGCGCGTGAGGAAGTCCCGCAGGTTGCCCGCGAAGGTGAGCTTGTCCACGGGTTCAGCCAACCATCCATCGCGAATGCGGAGGCCGCTGGCGCCCACGCTGAGATCCCCGCTGACCGGGTCCACCGTGTGGAGGCCCATGATCTCGGTGATGAGCACGCCATTTCCTGCTAAGCGGTAGAGGGCTTCGGGCGCGGTGTTCCCTGGCAGGGGAAACAGGTTGAACGTGGTGGCGCTGGGCTGGCTCCCGAGCCCGCGCCCTGCGCTTGCGGTCGGTGGCAACCCCATTTCAGCGGCAGTCTTGAGGGTGTGCAGGTAGGTCTTCAGCACGCCTCCTTCCAGCAGGACATTGCGTCGGGTGGGTAGGCCCTCGGCATCCCAGGGTTCGGTGCCCAGGGCAGGACGACCGGGTGCTTCGGTCAGCCGACCATCGTCCACCAGCGTCAGGAGTGATGAAGCTATGGATTCACCCAGTTTGCCCGCGAACAGGCTGCGCTGCTTGAGCACCGATTCCGCGTCCAGCATGCCCGCCACGATGCCCAGCAGATCCACGGCCACTTCCGGATGCAGCACCACGGCATACTTCCCGGCCGGAAGCCGACGAGGGTTCAATTTCCGCTCGCCTTTGAGGGCCGCCTCGGCGCCGATGGCAGCCAGATCGAGTCCAGGCTGGCGGGCGGCATCCCAGTGCCAGGCGGCCTGTCGTTCCTCGTTGTCGGCCACTGCCAGCTCGATGGAGGCGGAACAGCTGGACCAAATATCCGGCGTCCGCACGCCCTTCTGAGTGAGCAGTAGGCTCGCGCCGGTGCCATCGCTCCAGGCGGATTCTCGCACAGCGGCGACCTTCGTGGACGCCCGCCGGGCATGGGCCTCGAGATCCATGGCCCAGGCGATGCGCTGCTCAGGCGTGATGGCCTCGACCTCGCCATGGAAGCGACTGGGAAGGTCGTCGGCACCGGTCGGATCGGCCTGCCGCAGCCAGGGATCCTCGTCACCGAGGGCGCTCAGTTCCCAGGCCTGGGCGAAGAGGCTGCGGAAATCCATGGCGGCG
>CAIXHJ010000258.1 GCA_903919165.1 uncultured Holophagaceae bacterium | reverse complement strand
TGCGTGCCCGCCGCCTTTCCGTTCACCAGGGCGGCAGCCGTCACGCTTCCCCCACCCATGTTTGTAGACAGGGTGTTGCCGCCATTTACGGCCAGGCTGGTCACCATGATTGACGCTTGGGATGCTACCGCGTCCGCTTGCCTGGAAACGTCAGCGTTGATGGCAGTAACGAACGCGGCCATTGTAGCCGTAGCGGTAGACCCGGTGGCAACATTCACCGCGACATGTCCGGAAGCCACCGTCCCCCCATCCAGGCCCACCTCGTAGATGCGTGAGCCGACGGTTATGATCTTCGCGTCAACGACTACCGAGGAGCCGGGGGCCAGGGTTACCGTTCCCACTCCGGGCTGCCCGTCGTTGTACATAATCTGGGTAACCCCGGAGCAGGAGGTGGCCAGCAGGGCCACGTTGGCGATGGCGTCGTGCACCGTTCCCGCATCGGCCAGAGAAAACGCGGTGGCGGCGATGCCATCAGTCCAGTTGAGCTCCGCCGCCGTAGAGGTGACGGGGACGCCCGCTATCTGGAACACGCCGCCGGTCATGGCGTCGAGGACCCCGGCGCTTTGAATGTTAAGGGACCCGTAAATGTCCCACTGGTCGGTTTTGGTCATGCGGTTCTTGGTGGTCCACTGTCCCAGGGCCAGGCCCGCCGTCAGGAGGGCGGCGGCGCAAACCACCAACCCCACCCACGTTTTGAAACGCTTGCTCATTTGTTAAATCCCCCTTTCCTGGAGTAGCCTGTCCGCTAAACGCGGTTAGGCCGTGCAGGTGTACTTCTTGATGGCCTCGGCCAAGACCACCTGACCGCCGAAACGCGTCCGGGCATAGAAACCCACGTCCGGAACGTACTTCTCGTTCAAGCGCTGGATGTCCAGGGCGATGCGCAGCACGATCTTGTAGGCCAGTTTAAAGTTGCCGTAGAACAGGGGCACCGCGCTCCCAGCCACAGCAGCCACGTCCTCGCTGATGGTGTAGGGCTTATCGAGGACCAGGTTGGGAATCGAGCCGTTGCCCGGAGCCCAGATGAAGTGGCCGTCGCCGCCCACCATCTGTCGAATCTTCCCCAGGGTGGCTTGCCGCAAGAGCCAGGAGGCCCCGGCCTGATAGCCCGCCTTGAGCGCCGACTGGCAATCAATCATGGTGCCCGGAGCGAGCGCCCCGGAGGCACCTGAGGTGGTGGAGGCAATGTCCCCGTTGACGGCGATGCCCTCCATCTCCATGTTCTGGACGCCCTTGCCGTTGATTAACTCCGCGCCCACCTTGGTGGCGTAGGCCAGTTGCATCACCTCGGCGATTTCGCCCTCCAGCCACCCGGCGTCCTCCAGGTCCCTTTGGGTGGCCAGGATCAGTGCGTAGCGTTCGGGCAGGTCCACCTCTTCCACGCCGTATTTGAGGCCGGTCCGCTCGGTCAGGGTACCCAACTCCGAGCGGGAAACGAACGTGATCGTCCCCATCCGTTTGCGGAATACCACCCGCGACGCCTGGGTCATCCGGACGTCCGCGATCTGGAGCGCCGGGGTGATGTCCACGGCCGCCTTGATGATCTCGTTGGTGATCTCCGGGGTGGCCAGATAGCCGCCCGTTTCCGGGTCCTGTTGGGTCAGAGTTTTGAACTCCGGCTTGGCCTTGTCGTCCATCCGCAGCACTTCCCAAAGGGCCTGGGTTTTCTTCTCCGCGTCGGGCAGGGACGCGCCCTCCCAAAGCCGGTGGTCTACGAACGCCTTGCGCTCAAGTTCCCGGCCCCGGCCCATACCGCCCCGCTGGATGCGGGCTTCGAGGTCGTTGATGCGCTTGTCGCGGGTCTCGAGCGAGGCCAGCGACTTCGTTTCCAGGGCGGCGGTGGCGTCGGTGAGTTTCTTTTCGTAGCCGCCGAAGTCGGTTTCCATCTTGGCCAACTTGCCCTCGAACTCCGAGGTGGGCTTGCCTTTTTCCAGGGCGAGCAACTTCTCGTTGACCACCCC
>CAIXHJ010000257.1 GCA_903919165.1 uncultured Holophagaceae bacterium | reverse complement strand
CACGCCAGGATCGACTTGCGGACTGCCCTCCATGATGCCTCCACGCCCGAAGCACGGCTCCGTGCGCTCTACGACAAGGCCTCCGCCGCCAGATTTGACATGATCCTGGCGCAACGCTCCCTCCGCCTGGAAGTGCGGGCCATACTCACCCCTGAGCAGTTGGCCAAGGCCGCTGAGATGCGAAGTCACGCCTGGGGGAGGATGCGGGCTCGCATGCACCACCAGCGCATGGACGCATGGATGGCCGGTTGATCCAGGAACGACGCCGATAGACTGGGGGGATGCGCGCCTCCCCCCTCTTCGTGTCGGCCCTCACATGCCTGACCCTCCTTGGTCAGGCGGACCCGCCCCAGACCTTCAGGCAGTGGGTAGGCGGGCAGGAGATCGGTGGCTCCACTCAGGAAACCAGGCTGGACGGGAAAGTGCGCGAGGTGCGCTCCCTGGAGTGGGTGGTGCTCTCCCGAATGGGTCAGGAGATCCGGGAGGAGGTGAGCCAGACCGCCAGAAAAACACCCGAAGGCCAATTGACCTTCACTTGGCGTCTGCAGCTCTCCTCCGAGCCCTTCGAAGGCCGGGCCGAGTGGTCCCCCCGCGAGCCGGGCATCCTGTCCATCCAGCCCACCCATGGTTCCGCTGTTCGAAAGGAGGTCCCGGCAGGGGCGCTCCTGTGGCCCGAGGACCTGGAATCGCTTTTGAAAGAGGCCGCCCGCATGGGTCGGGCCCTCCGGGCGACCACCTTCTCTTTCCCGGTTCAGCAATGGAGCACGCTGCATCTGGAGCCCCAGGGAGCGGCCCCCCTTCCCGGGTTTCCAGACACCGTGCGGTTCACCGGGGAGGAACGCGATGGGTCGGCAACCTCCCGCGTCGAGGTCTGGATCTCTCCCACGTCGGGTGAGGTCCGTCAGCGAACGGAACTTGGCGGCCTGGAAGTGCTCACCCAACGATTTGAGCTTCCCCCTCCACTTTTAGACAAAGATTCCAGTGAGGGATTCTTCGAACGAACTCTCCAGACACTCCCGCTCCACCCCTTCCAGCCCTGGATCGAGGAACTTGTGCTGCGAGGGGAAGGATCCCTGCCCATCCTCCGGGAGGACGCCCAGCAGACGCCGCTTCCCAAAGGGAGGTGGCGCCTGAGGCGGGCGACTCTGCCAACCCCGGCAGAGGCGGCTCAGCCCCCCATCAAGGGCACTCCACCACCAGACGACGTTCGTTTCCTGGCGCCCAGCCCCCTGGTCCCGTTCCAGGACCCAGCCTTCGACGGGCTGATCCGCCGCATGGATCTTGCACCGGGATTGTCCCGCTGGGAGATCGCGCGCCGGGTGAACACCTTCGTATTCGAGTGGATCACCGAGAAGGATTTCACGGTGGGTTTCGCCTCGGCGCTGGAAGTCTGCCATCACCCACGGGGAGACTGCACTGAACATGGCGTGCTTGCCGTGGCACTGCTTCGGCGCCTGGGTGTCCCGGCCCGGGGTGTTACCGGCTGGGTGGGCCTTGGAGAGGTGCTTGGACTGCATTTCTGGGTGGAGGTCCGCCTGAAGGATCGATGGGTACCCGTCGATCCCACCTTCGATCAGGCCCCGGCCTCAGCCCTCCGCATCAAGCTCGGGGACACGGATCTGTCGGATCTGGGGAGCGTCGGCTGGGAAGGAGCTGCCCTCGCCTTCACCGGTGTGAAGTGGACCCCGGAACAAGAGGGAACGTTCACCTGCCTGGGTGACCAGATCACAGGACCCGGCAACATCCGACTGCGTCTGCCCAGAGGCCACTGGCAGCTTCAGCAAGGGGTGCTTTGGCTTCGCACCCCCCATGGTGGTCCCTGGCGGGTCCAGGCGGTAAACCGGCCCAGCGAAGCCCGACTCAAGGGGGCCTCACACCTGGCTGGGGCGCGAACGCTCAGGCAAGGTTGGTGGATGGCTGCTTCGCGCGTGCTGTTAATGGATCTGGGTGAAGGTAGGTGGATCCAACTCGAGGGCGTATCAGAGACTGAAGCCTATGAACTCCTGGATCAGTTGATGGCACCTGCCACTTCCTGATCAAGCCCCCCATGGTGGATGCAGTGGTCGCGGAGCTGTTCCAGGCGATGGGCCAAGGTCAGGCATTCCTCGTCGTTGCAGCAACTGGTGAGACGCGCGGCCATGGCCTGGACAGGTTCGTCGAGCCGGTCCATAAGGCGACGCCCCTTCGGCGTGATGACCACGCGGCTCACGCGGCGATCCTTGGGATCCGCCACCCGCTTCAGCAAGCCCTGTAGTTCCAGGCGGTCGACGAGGCGTGTGACGTTGGCGAATCGGTAGATCATGCGGCGTTCGATTTCGTAGATGGGATGTCCCTTGGTGGGGCCCCCGCGCACGATGCGCAGCACGTTGTACTGCTGAATCGTCAGTCCGTGGGCCTCGAAGAGCCGCTCCTGTACGCGGACGACGGCCTCGCGGGTCAGCATCAGCTGGAGCATCAACTGCACGCCGGGTGCTGGAAGGTTGGACATCTGGAGTTCTTCCTGAAGGGACATGGGTGCCTCGGGTGAGTTTGGAGGCAAGGATCAACCCATCCATGGGATTCTGGAAGATCCTAGGAGCTGTTCTTGCCCTCCATCGCCCTGAGTTTGATCAATGTCACGAAACAATATGGCGCGACACCCATTCTGGATGGATTGAGTTTCGGTCTCTTCCAGGGTGAGAAGGTCGGCCTCATCGGTCGCAATGGTGCAGGGAAAAGTACTTTGTTCCGCCTGCTGTCCGGTGACGATGCGCCCGATTCAGGCGCAGTCGTGGTCACCCAGGGGCTCCGGATCGCCCGCCTCAGCCAGGAACCGCATTTCACGCCGGGAGCCACTGTCCGCCAGGCCCTTGAAGCAGCCCTGGCGGACCACGCCGCCTTCCTGGCCCGGCATCGGAAGATCCACGACAGCCTGCACGACGCAGGGGTCCAGGCAGCAACCCGACTCATCGACGAACTGCAAACCATCGAGCACCACCTCGACCATTGGGGCTGGGATCTCACGCCCCGGTTGAAGGCTGCAGCCACCATCTGGGGTCTTGATGACCTGGACGTGGAGGTGGAATCTCTGTCCGGCGGCTGGCGAAAACGAGTGGCCCTGGCCCAGGCCTGGCTCAAGGAACCGGACGTGCTGGTGCTGGATGAACCCACCAACCACCTCGACCCCGAGCAGGTGGAGCGGCTTGAATCCTGGCTCCAGGCCTTCGACGGCGCACTGTTGCTGATCACCCACGACCGCCATCTGCTCGACACGGTAGTGACTCGGATGCTGGAACTGGACGACGGGGTTCTTCGCAGCTATGACGGCGGCTATAGCGACTATCTGCTGGAGAAATCCGATCGTGAGTTCCGTGAGGCCCGACTCACCGAGCATATGCAGAACCGCCTGCGCCGGGAGATGGCCTGGCTAGGGCGGGGCGCCAGGGCCCGGACCCGCAAGTCCAAGCTCCGCATCGAGGAAGTGCTGGATCTCAAAGACAGAGTGGAGGACCGGACCCGCCTGGAGGTCCGCCAGGGACTGGCCTTCGCGAAGGGCGGCAACCGCAGCGATGCGCTCATCCGAGCCGAGGGGATCCGGTTTGCCTACCCAGGCGGTGGCGAGTTGCTCGGCAACCTGGATCTCGGCCTCCAGCGCGGCATGCGCATTGCCCTGCTGGGACCCAATGGATGCGGGAAGTCCACGCTCTTGAAAGTCCTGCTGGGGGAACTGGAGCCAACCAGTGGTGAAGTGGTCCGCCATCCTAAACTCGCGGTGACGGCCATCTCCCAGGGACGCGGCGAGCTTGATGGCACCCGCAGCATCCTCGATAACCTTGCGGACCGGGCCTCGGTTGTAGATACAGGCAACGGCTGCCTGCTGGCCCATGTCTACCTCACGCGTTTCGGCTTTGCGGTGGATCAGCAGTCGCGGCCGGCCTCGACCCTCAGTGGCGGGGAACGCAACCGCCTGCTCCTGGCCAAGGCCATGCTCGGCCCGGCGGATTTGCTGGTCCTGGACGAACCCACCAACGACCTGGACATCCCCACCCTTCAGAACCTTGAGGAGGCCTTGCTGGAATTCGGCGGGACCCTCGTGCTGGTGAGCCACGATCGGTTCTTCCTCGACCAGGTGGCCACCCACACCCTGGCTTGGAACGAGAGTGGGCACCCTCAGTGGGAACTCTACGAAGGACCGCCCTCCACGGTGCGCAGCCTTCGACAGATCCGCGCAGCGGAGCGCATCTCCACCAAAACAGGCGCCTCCTGTGTGGTGGAGCGAGCCGAGATCGCCAAATCCAGGAAACCAGGCCTCTCCCAGAAAGAGCAGCGCCGCCTGACGGAGGTCGAGCAGGCGCTGGCCTCTCTCCATACTCGATGCGCGGAACTCGATGCTGTCCTCAATGACCCCTCTGCCTTTCTCCGTCCCGAGAGTCCGGGGCACCAGGCTCTGAAAGACAAGGCCTTCTCCCAGTCCGAACTGGAACGCCTGGAAATGGAATGGCTGGAACTCGAAGAGAAGCGGACGGCAGATTGATCCCGTCACAACTTCGGGATCAAGAACACTCCCTTGGGACCTTTTCGCTACCCTAGAGCCTGGACTTTGATGGAGTGCCCATGCGCCCGATGCTTTTAATGCTCTTCCCTGCGGTGGCCCTCGTTGCTCAGGCCCCTGCAACTCAGGCCCCTGCGCCTGTCGATCTCGTCCAACGGTTCAATAGTGAACTCCCCGGCATCAACCAGATGTTGAAAGAACTGAAGCCCCAGGAAGCAATGGCCAAGGTACAGGCCCTGATCCCTGCAGAGAGGCCGACCTTCAACGCTTCGAATGCGAAGTCCATTATCCAGAGCCTCGACAACGCGCAGGGGCTGATGTCGCTATACCGTCTCTATGCAAATGTCTGTTCCGAAGCTGGCCAGTGGGAGAAGGCTGTGGAGATCCACGAAAAGCGTGCCCAGGCAGCCCGTGCCACGCTGGCGGATCTCGAAAAAGCCCAGGCACCCATCACCGCCCTGTGGCAGAAGGTCACTCAGGAGTCGGGGGACTATGTCGCCAAGAACGCACCCCGCCAGCAGGAACTCCAGGCCAGCTTGAAAGCTCTAAGAGAAGATGTGGATGCCGTAAATGCCAAGAAGAAGAAGCTGGATGCCAAAGGCCTTGAGGAGCTCAAGTCCCGGATCGCCAAGGCCCCCCAGGACGAGCAGGAACTCGACCAGATCACCGCTGCCCTGCCCGTACACAAACAGAACCTGGTGAATGCCCCGAAGGTCACCAAGATCCTCGGCGACAATCGCAAGGAGGTCGAGGGGATGATCCAGGCCGCCGAGGAGGCGGTCGCCAAGGCGAACAAGGCCGTGTCTGACCAGAATGATGAGATCACCCAGTTCAACACCCAGCAGATCATCAAGAAGGTGAAGATCGTCGGCAAGAAGAACTGGGTGGATGCGGTATTGAGGGTCCCCGAGAACATCACCAAGCTGGGCTCGCCCCAGATCCAGGGAGCCTTCCTGAACCGGCTCCTGGTGCTGGATCCCGGCAACGTGGGTGCCCAGAAGGCCCTCGACAACTTGAAGGCAGGCAAGGAGGCTTTCACGAAAGAACCCAAGCCCGCGAAAAAGGGTGGGAAGAAATAGGACCAATCCTTCAGTTCGGTACGTTTCAAGGGGGAGCGATCATGACCCGCTTTGGATTCCTGCTTGCTTGTGCCCTGGCCATGAGCCTGGGCGCCCAGAGCCTCACCGACCGATTCAAGGAGGTCCGGGGCCCCTGGGAACTCCAGTTGGAACGAGGCGAAGCCGCCACGGTCCGCAAGGGCGTGGAGGCGCTGCTTGGCCGGGAGGGGCTCACGGTCAATCCATCCGACTACAACGACATGTACGCCCTCGTCGCCCTTCGAGGTCTGGCCGCGCGGGCCTGCCTCTCCGAAGGCAGCTGGGAAGACGCGGTCATCCATTTCCAGAAAGCCCAATCGGCCGCCGAAGAGAACCTCGTCACCACCGAGCCCTTCCTCGCCAAAACCCGCACGGAACACGAGCAGAAGCTCAAGGAATGCAGGGACGCCATGGCCAAGCAGGCGCCCCGCCTAAAGGAACTCGACGCTGCGCCCGGGCTCACCAAAGAACAAATGAAGCTCCGGCAACAGCTGAAGATCTTCATGGACGAACAGCAGGCCGCCATCACCCACAGCGAGCGGGCGCTGAAGGACATCGATGGCATTCTCGATCGGCTGCGCCAAGCCAAAGAAACAACGACCAAGACCGCGACTGACTGGCAGGCCTTCCTGGCCGCGGAGAAGACCGAGATATCCGAGGCGGGAGGGACCCCAAAGTACGTCGCAGGGAAGCTCGAACAGGTGAAGGCCGATGATGCGCGCCCCAAGCAGGAGCGACTCACTTACGCCCGGAGGCTCCAGAAGCTGGATCCTTCCAACAAGGACGTCACCCGCTTCGTGAATGCGCTGATGGGCAAAGAGGAAGAGCCCGAGCCCGTGAAACCGAAAAAGAAAAAGAAGCCCGCTCCCAAGCAGGATGCCCAGTAGTTCCGCGAAGGAGACAACCCCTCACGGGGCCGTCTTCCAGGCAAGGAACCAGATCAAAACACGAATCCAAACCCGACCTTTACGAAATCAGTGCTGGGGGGATCTCCGGCGCTGACATCGTTTCCGGTGAGTGTCTTGTGGAAAGTGGCCTCCATGGTGAAACGCATCCCCGCGTCATAGCCGAAGCTGTGGCCTATTCCTATGGACCCGCCGAGGCGGCTCTTGCGCGTGGTGTCGGTGTAGTCGTACTGGGGGTCTCCGAAGCTCCGGTCGAACTGTTCGAAGTCGGCGGACAATCCCGCCACAAAGTAGAGCCCGCGATGGCGGAAGGCCGTGCCCTGGGGGAAGAACTGCAGGTCACCGCCCAGGTTGAACATGGAATGCTGGAGGTTGATGGTGGGATAACCCTGGGCACGGTTGGTTCCGCTCTCGGATGTGCCACCCAGGTTCAGGCGAATCGCGAGGTTGCGATCCATGGGAAAGCTGGCCGTGAAGCTCCCGCCCAGGCCCACGTCATAGGTCTCCTTCTGGGGAGGGACCTGATTATTGAAGGAATCAAGGTAGGCGGGGTAGGTCGTACTTGAGAAAGCTCCAGTAGGGAACGATAGGTTTAGGTTGAAGCCGTAGTGCGGGCTCTGGGCCTTGAGTGCAGACCCCGAAACCAGGATCAGGGGGATGATGAACATGGATGCAGTGCGGCGCATGGGACCTCCGGGAGGGATGATAGAGGATACGAGCGAACGGTATGCCAGATTACGCCAAGAGGCGTCAAACCTTGGATGTCGTGAACCCCGATTGGGTTGAACCTCATTTCTCCCAGCGGCGTTTTGCCTCGGGCAGGTGCGGGATTGCAACGGCGGGCTTTGGGCTGAGAGGGTGATGGCCTACTCTGGACAAGATGAGGATGGTTCATGGCCTGGAAGCAGGATCTGGCAAAACTGAAACAACAACTCGGTCCGGAGATACCCGCACCGGCCCGAAAAACCATGCCCAAGCCTGCCCCCAAACCCAGCGGTCCCGCGGCTCTGGACGATGAAGATGCCGTGTTCCTGTCGGCCATGGGGTTGAGGCCGACTTTGCCGGGCACGGCCAAATCCGCCGCCAGCGAGGGTCCCGCCCCCGCCCAGGCGGTCTCGGACCCCCCGGCTTCGGAAACATTCCAGGAAGCTTTCAGGGAGTTGAAGGGGTTGAAGCCTCTCCTGAAGGGCCTGCCCAACCTGGCGGCCTCGCAACCACCCTCCTCGGCCGACCCCCCAGAGATTGAGCAGGCGCCCACTCCATCGCGGACTCAAGAGATCCTGCCCCCCGAACCGGTGGCCCCAGCAACAGAGCCCCCGACGCAACCCCTTGTGCCTTTGCGCTTCCAACTAGCCGCAGGCATGGCCATCGAGGTGGATGGAGCCCTTGACCTCCGCGGGCATTCCCTACCCGATGCCATGGAGCGCTTAAAGGACCGTCTCGGGGATGGGGTGGTCCTCGGATGGCGTAGCCTCCAGGTGACCCTTGGGCCGGATCAGGCTCTTCACGATGGTCTGCTCGGGCTATTGACCTCGGGTCAAATGTCCATGGTGGCCCGCTATGCCCAGGCCCCTGTCCCCATGGGCGGGACCCAAGCCTGGCTGTTGTACTTTGGGTCCTCGCCGGCCCAGCCCTGATTCTCACGCATGGAGCCTCGATCATGAGCTTGCTGGCAGTTGGAAGTATTGCGTTTGATGACCTAGAAACACCTTTCGGTCGGGGGAGCATGCCCTGGGCGGCTCTGCGACCTATTTCGCCCTGAGTGCTAGCCGGTTCCATCCTGTCCGGATCGTGGCCGTGGTGGGCGAGGACTTCGGTCCGGACCAGATGCGGGTCTTCGATCGACGGCCCATCGATCTTGCCGGACTCTCCCGGATGAAAGGCCTGAGCTTCCATTGGAAGGGGCTTTATGGCTATGACCTCAACGAAGCCACCACGCTCGCCACAGATTTGAATGTTTTCGCGGAATTTCGGCCAGTCCTCCCCGCGAATTATCGAGAATCCCAGTACCTATTCCTGGGGAACATCGATCCCGTCCTCCAACTCGATGTCGTCCGCCAGATGACCGCCCGCCCCAAGTGGATCGCACTGGACACCATGAACTATTGGATCCGGGGATCACGGTCCGCCCTGGAGGCCGTCCTGAAGGATGTGGACATCCTCCTGGTGAACGATGCCGAGGTCAGGGAGCTGACCCAGGAACATGGCCTCATCAAGGCCTTCCGGAAGATCCAGGCCTTGGGACCCCGAATCCTGGTGGTCAAGCGGGGCGAGTATGGTGTAGCCCTGTTCACTCCCGAGGGCATTTTCGCTGCACCAGCCTACCCGCTGGAGAATGTTTTTGACCCCACAGGTGCAGGGGATACCTTTGCTGGCGGATTTTTAGGCTACCTGGCCTGGATCGAGCGGACGGATGTGACGGCCTTGAAGCATGCCGCCCTGGTGGGTTCGGTCATGGCCAGTTTCACCGTGGAACAATTCTCCACCGAACGCCTGGAGCAGATCAGT
>CAIXHJ010000256.1 GCA_903919165.1 uncultured Holophagaceae bacterium | reverse complement strand
CGGGTGTCGATGCCCAGCCGGTTGGGGAAATTGCGGGTGGAGGTGGACATGGCCGTACTGCCCTTGCGGATCTGGGCCTGGTGTTACCCATGCACAAGGAGCAGCCAGGCATCTCCAGGCGGGCACCGGTGCGGCCGAGGATGCCGTAGTAGCCCTCCTGGGTGAGGACATACTCGTCCATCTTGGTGGGCGGGGCGATCCAGAGGCGCGTGGGGATGTCGCTCTTGCCGTCCAGCAGCTTCCCGGCGGCCCGGAAATGGCCGATGTTGGTCATGCAGGAGCCGATGAACACTTCGTCAATCTTGTCGCCCGCCACCATGGACAAGAGTCTGACGTCGTCCGGATCGTTGGGGCAGGCCACCAGGGGTTCCTTCACATCCGCAAGATTGATCTCGATGACGGCGGCGTATTCGGCATCCTTGTCGGGCGAAAGCAGCTCGGGCTTGGCGATCCAGGCCTGCATGGCCTTGATGCGGTTCTCCAGGGTCTCGCGGTGCTCGTACCCGTTGGCGATCATCCACTTCATGAGGGTGATGTTCGAGGTCATGTACTCGATGATCGGTTCCTTGTCCAACCGCACGGAACAGCCCGCGGCGGAGCGCTCGGCGGAGGCGTCTGACAGCTCGAAAGCCTGTTCCACCTTGAGCTTGGGCAGACCTTCGATCTCGAGGATGCGGCCGCTGAAGACGTTCTTCTTGCCCTTCTTTTCGACGGTGAGCAGGCCCTGCTGGATAGCGTAGTAGGGGATGGCATTCACCAGGTCGCGCAGGGTCACGCCGGGCTGCAGCTCGCCCTTAAAGCGCACCAGCACGGATTCAGGCATGTCCAGGGGCATGACGCCGGTGGCGGCGGCGAAGGCCACCAGGCCCGAGCCCGCGGGGAAAGAGATGCCGATGGGGAAGCGGGTGTGGGAGTCGCCCCCGGTGCCCACGGTGTCCGGCAGCAGCAGCCGGTTCAGCCAGGAGTGGATGACGCCGTCGCCGGGCTTGAGCGACACGCCGCCGCGGTTCGTGATGAAGGGCGGCAGCTCACGGTGGGTCTGCACATCGACGGGCTTGGGATAGGGCGCCGTGTGGCAGAAGGACTGCATCACCATGTCGGCAGAGAACTGGAGACAGGCCAGATCCTTCAGTTCATCGCGGGTCATGGGGCCCGTGGTGTCCTGGGAGCCCACGGTGGTCATGCGCGGCTCGCAGTAGGTGCCAGGACGGATGCCCTTGGTGCCGCAGGCGCGGCCCACCATCTTCTGGGCCAGGGAGTAGCCCTTGCCGGTGTCCTTGGGGATCGCGGGGAAACGGAACACCGTGGAGGCGGGCAAGCCCAGGGCCGCCCGGGCCTTGGCGGTGAGGCCCCGGCCGACGATGAGTGGAATGCGGCCGCCGGCGCGGACCTCGTCGAAGATCACCTCGGACTTCACCTTGAACTCGGCGATGACCTTACCGTTTTTCAGAGCCTTGCCCTCGTAGGGGCGCAGCTCGATGACATCGCCCATGTCCATGCCATTGACGTCCAGCTCGATGGGCAGGGCGCCGGCATCCTCCATGGTGTTGTAGAAGATGGGGGCGATCTTGGAGCCCAGGCAGACGCCGCCGAAGCGCTTGTTGGGCACGAAGGGGATGTCCTCGCCCGTGAACCAGAGCACCGAGTTGGTGGCTGACTTGCGGGAGGAGCCCGTGCCCACCACGTCGCCTACATAGGCAATGAGGTGGCCCTTGGCCTTGAGGGCTTCGAGCTGCTTGAGAGGCCCGATCTTCCCGGGTTCGTCAGGGTTGATGCCGGGGCGCGCATTCTTGAGCATGGCCAGGGCGTGGAGGGGGATGTCGGGACGGCTCCAGGCGTCGGGGGCCGGGGACAGGTCATCGGTGTTGGTCTCACCCGTGACCTTGAAGACCGTGAGGGTAAGGCTCTGGGGTACTTCGGGTCGGCTGGTGAACCATTCGGCCTCGGCCCAGGACTTCAGCACGGTCTTGGCGTGGGCATTGCCGGCATCGGCCTTGGCCTTCACGTCAGCGAAGGCATCGAAGACCAGCAGGGTCTTCTTCAGGCCCTCGGCGGCGAGGGCACCCACCTGGGCATCGTCCAGCAGGTCGATGAGGGGCTTGACGTTGAAGCCGCCGAGCATGGTTCCCAGCAGCTCCGTGGCCTTCTCCCGCGACACCAGGGCGACCTTTTCGCTCCCTTTGGCCACGCTGGCCAGAAAGGCCGCCTTCACTCGAGCCGCATCATCCACGCCGGCCGGCACACGATGTGTCAGGAGGTCGACAAGGGTCTTCTCTTCGCCCGCGGGCGGATGGGCCAGAAGGGCGGCGAGCTCGGAGGTCTGCGCCTCGGTGAGCGGAAGGGGGGGGGTGCCCAGGGAAGCACGTTCAGCGACATGTTGGCGATAGGCTTGCAGCATGGACACCCCTCCTGATGGCGCCGCTTGGCGCGGTCCGAACCTCCATTCTACATCCTGAAGGTGGGGGAGGATGGCGCGATTCCCGCAGTGTGCGGGGGAGCTCCTGGGCTACCGCAGAGGGGAAGGCGTGCGTCTCACCGCATTCTTCGAGGAATCGGAGGACTGGGCGCTGGACCCTCCGGAATGGACTTGAAGCGGAGTCCCTGTCCATCAGAGGTTTCCATTTCAGAGCCAGATTGCCAAGCTGGAGGCGAGGTGTCCCATGCCCTTCGATGCCGCCGCCCGGAATGCATTTCTTCGCCGCTATGTGGAAGGACCTTCCCTGCTCAGCGGCGCCTGGAAAGAGATGCCCCGGGAAACTCGAACCTGGCGGCCAGCTGAGGATATGTGGAGCGCCCACGAGGTGGTGGTCCACTGCGCCGATGCCGAGACCTACGCGGCCATCCGCATCAGGCTGCTGCTGGCGGAGCCAGAGCCGCTCATCGTAGGCTACGACGAGAACGTCTGGGTAGGGCGCTTCGACTACCGCGCCTCGGATCCTGACCTGGCCCTGCGACTCGTGGAGACTGTGCGGGCCCACACTGCCGCCATGCTGTCCCGGCTACCGGACCAGGCCTGGGGCAGGATGGGTCGCCACACCCACAGCGGTCCGTACGGCACCGACGACTGGCTGCGCATCTATGCCGAACACCTGGAGGTCCACGCCGCGCAGATCCGCAGGAATCTCGCGGCCTGGAAGAACCGGCAGGCCTGAAAACCGCCCACGTCCTGGGGGCTAGAATGATGACTTCCCGTATCCCGGAGGTTCCATGCCCCTCGTCCGCATCTCCCACCGCAGTGGCCTGACCGATGCCCAGCGCAAGGCCCTCTCTGATGGGGTTCAGGAGGCCCTGGAGAGCACGGTGAACGTGCCTCCCAACGACCGCTTCCACATCCTCACGGAGCATGCCTCGGGCCTGATCTTCGATCCGCACTACCTGGGCATCGAGCGGACGCCGGACTGGGTGGCTGTCCAAATCACCCTGCGGAAGGGCCGCACCGTGGAGATGAAGCAGGCCCTCTACCGCCGGATCGCCGAGAACCTCGCGAAGAACCCCGGACTGCGCCCCGAGGATGTGCTGATCTGCCTGGTGGAGAATGACCTGGCGGACTGGTCCTTCGGCAACGGGGAAGCCCAGTATGTCCGCTGAGCTGGACCTGGATGCCTACCAGCGCCGCATCGGACTTCTTGCCAGACCTGCTGCGGACCTGGCGGGGCTCCGGTCCTTGCACTACGCCCATGCCACTTCGATCCCCTTCGAGAACCTGGACATCCAGATGGGCCTGCCCATCCGTCTGGATCTGGTCTCGCTGCAGGCGAAACTGGTGCGGCGGCGCCGCGGCGGCTACTGCTTCGAGCATGGCACGCTGTTCCTGGCCGTTCTGAAGGCAGTCGGTTTCGACGCCATCCCCTGCGAGGCCCGGGTGCGCCTGGGCGCAATGGAGGTGCTTCCCCGCACGCACATGCTCCTGCTGGTGCGGCTCGAAGGTTCCACCTGGCTCTGCGACGTGGGCTTCGGCGGGGAAGGCTTGCTGCATCCCGTGCCGATGGATGGCGAGGCCCATGACCAGTTCCTGAATACCTACCGTGTGTCGGAGGAAGGTCCCCTTCGCGTCCTCCAGTCCTTCCAGCACGGCGCCTGGGAGGACCTCTACGCCTTCGTGCCCGAAGAACGGTTCCACATCGATTTCGAAGTAGGCAACCACTTCACCAGCACCCACCCGGAATCGCGCTTCGTGAAGACCCTCACGGTCCAGCTCCCGGGAGCCGACCTGCGCCGCATCCTCCGCAACCGCGCCTATGCCGAGTTGCGCGGTGATCGGGTCGAGGGGCGTGAACTGGCTGTGGAAGAATTGATCCCCACGTTGCGGGAGGCCTTCGGGATCGAGGTGCCGGAAGGGGCGAGGTTCAGAGCACTTGAGGGTTGAACAGCGGCTTCGATTCAAACGCGCAGGCTTATCGGGGAGAAAAACGCATTAGCCACAAAGAACACGGAGGGCACAAACAGGGCCTCTCAAGCTTGCTGTTCTTTGTGACTGTTGTGCCCTTTGCGGCCAACTTCCGTTTTGCATTTATGCGTTTCTGTGGTTTCTACCACGCGATTCGCTCACCATCCCGCCAGAAGCCGCCGGTGAGATCCGGCGAAGCCTTCAGGATCAGCCACAGGATGCTGTCGGCGCCCTGCTGGAGGCTCCGGGGCGCCTCGGGCCCGCCCATGTCGGTGCGCACCCAGCCCGGGCAGACGGCGTTCACGGCTATGCCCCGGGGCATCAGAACTTCTGCCAGCTGCACCGTGATGGCGTTGAGCGCCGCCTTGGAGATGCAGTAGGCCGGCGACCAGGTTGAAGGAGCGGAGAGTTGGCCGCCGCCGCTGCTCACGTTCACGATGCGGCCGCCCTTACCCATGAGTGGCGCGAAAGCCTGGGCGATGAAGAGGGGGCCGAGGGTGTTCGTCTCCAGCGTGCGGCGGAGCAGGTCGGCTTCCAGATCCATCAGCCCGGTGGTTCCATCCAGCAGGATGCCCGCGTTTTTCACCAGCACGTCGAGACGGCCGTGCCGTGCCTTCACGAAGGAGGCGCCTGCCGCTCTGGAGGCTGGATCGGTGACATCCAGGGGCAGCGCCTCCACGCCAGGAAGGGGCTTCATCGCCGCAGGAGCACGGACACCCGCCAAGACCTTGAAGCCCTCCTCCGCCAGGCGGCGGGCCACTTCACGGCCGAGGCCCCGGGCGGCCCCCGTGACGAGGGCGATTGGAGCGCTCAGGGTCTACCCCACTGGGCGATGGGACCGGGGTGCAGGTCCAGGCCTTCGAGGATGCGCCGCTGGCCGGGCTCCAGGGCCAGGGCAGCCCCCAGCAGCGCTGTGGCGACCTCACGCACATCTACCGGCGCCCAACGCCACCAGCCACGGCTGCGCGGGAACAGGCCGCGCCCCAGGGCCAACCAGAGTGGCGCGATCAGGCGGTTGATGACGACCTCCAGAGGTCGGAACTCCGGGCGGTTGCTGCGCAGGAAGGAGGGCCGGGCGATGACGTGGGCCAGTCCACTGGCCGACAGTTCTGACTCCACGGCGGCCTTGGCGCCAAGGTAGAGCCCCTTCCCCCGGTCGGCGCCCACGCTGCTGACCAGACCCACCCCGGCTTCGGGGTGCAGGGTGGCCAGGGCCGAGATCAGCCGCATCGGGTAGTCCCGGTCCACCCGCAGGAAGGCCTCGTCGCTGCCGGCCTTGGCGCGGGTGGTGCCCAGGGCGATGAACAGCAGGTCGCAGGGCGATTGGAAGACCGTGATATAGGCCGCCGCATCCTCGTAGTCGAAGGGGACCTCCTCGATGTGGGGCGAGACCAGCGTGAAACCGGGCCTGCGCACCAGGGCCCGCACGGACAGCTCGGTGCGCGTGGCCAGCAGGGCTAGCAACTGCTTGCCGATCTCGCCGGTTCCCCCTGCGATAACCACGTGCCGAGTCATGGGATCATGATCTCATGTCCAAGGCGCCTTCCACCAACGCCACGCGCCTGCTGAAGCAGGCGGGCATACCGTTCACGGAGTACCTCTACAGGTACGAAGAACACGGCGGCACCGCAGTCTGTGCCCGGGAGCTGGGCGTGGACGAGCACGCGGTCATCAAGACCTTGGTCATGGAGGACGAGCGGGCTGCGCCGTTGATCATCCTCATGCACGGCGACCGCGCAGTGAGCACCAAGGAACTGGCCCGGCAGATCGGCGCGAAGTCCGTGCAGCCCTGCAAGCCTGAAGTGGCGAACCGGCACAGCGGCTACCTCGTTGGCGGCACCAGCCCCCTGGGCACGAAGAAGGTCATGCCCATTCACGCCGAGGCCACCATCTTCCAGTTGCCATGCATCTACCTCAACGGCGGCAGCCGGGGCTTCCTAGTGGCACTTGATCCGAAGGACCTGGAGCGCGTGCTGACGATCCATCGCGTGAGCGTGGCGATTCCATAGACCTCGACCCTCGTCGGAAGTCTGCCACTCCGAGAGCAGTGTGAGCTCCACCAGCAGGGGACACTGCCATCAGGAATCCAGACCCCTCGGTCTGTGAACTCTGTCCCCAGAAATTGAATATGAATGTTGATACAGGGAATTACTTCCCGGTGTAGGATGACCTCGCCTTTTCCAAGGAGCATGCTATGAAAATGATGACACTCTCCCTCCTGCTAGCGCTGCCGCTGGCGGCCCAGGCCCCCGCCCCTAAGCCCCCCACGCTCTCAGCCGCGGCCGAACCCACCGTCGGCGCGGCGATGGACGGCACCTATCAGTGGGTGGTGGGTCAGTTCACCAGCGCCGCCGAGGCCATGCCCGAGGACAAGTACGACTGGGCTCCCACCCAGGGCGAGTTCAAGGGTGTGAGGACCTTCGCCCAGGAGGTGAAGCATGTCTCCGCCGTGAACTTCTTCCTCGGCTCCCAGATCCTCGGAGAGAAACCCCCGGCGGAGGTGGGCAATCCCGAGCAGGGCCCCGACAGCCTCAAGGCCAAAGCCGAGATCGTAAAGTACATGAAGGACTCCTTCGCCTACTCCCGGAAGGCCATCCAGAGCATCACGGCCCAGAACGGTGGCCGGGCCGTGAAGAACCCCTTCTTCCCGGGCCCGGACCTGACGCCCATCGGCTTGGCCACGCTGCTGGCCTTCCATGGCATGGACCACTACGGCCAGATGGTGGAATACCTCCGCACCAATGGCATCGTGCCGCCCGCCAGTCGGCGGTAAGGGCTCGGTCTGCTTCCGCCGATTGGTAGCGCCAAAGCGGCACCTGGGCTCATCCTCGGTCCCGCTCGTAGGCCTTTATCAGCCATGGCATGGCAATCTGCAACTCTGCCTCCGAAGTGATCTCCAACCTGTGCGTAATCCGGTTCTTCTTGCTGAAACCGCCGGTGTCCTTCAGCCTGCCGCTGGGATCTTTTACGGTGGCAGGATCACCGAGAGCCAGGCCCAGGTCCAGGCGCGAGATGAACGGCTTCACCTCGGCGAACACGTGATTCCGGTAAAAGGGCACGATGGT
>CAIXHJ010000255.1 GCA_903919165.1 uncultured Holophagaceae bacterium | reverse complement strand
TGCCGCCCACGAACTGCATGCCGAGGTGGATGCGCTTGTTGTGGGTGAGGTTCCAGGGCTGCACGAAGAGGATGGAAATGACGATGATGCCCCAGGAGATGGCGAGGGCCTGGCCCTTGTACTTCATGAAATCGAAGGAGGATCCCTTGAAGAAGGTGTGGGTGCCCACGGACAGCACCTTGGTGCCGGGGTGGCGCTCCAGGATCCAGTCATAGATGAAGCGGCTGATGTAGATGCTGGTGAACAGCGAGGCCACGACGCCCACGGTGAGGGTCACGGCGAAGCCCTTCACAGGACCCGTGCCGAAGATGAAGAGCAGCAGCGCCGCGAACAGCTGGGTCACGTGGCTGTCCACGATGGTCCAGAACACGCGGTTGAAGCCCGCGTCGATGGCGCCGGGCACGCTCTTGCCGAGGCCCAGTTCCTCTTTGATGCGCTCGAAGATGAGGATGTTGGCGTCCACCGCCATGCCCAAGGTGAGCACGAAGCCGGCGATGCCCGGCAGGGTGAGGGTGGCGCGGAAGGAGCCCAGCAGGCCCATCATCACGATCACGTTCACCGTGAGGGCGATGATGGCGTTGGTGCCGGACCAGCGGTAGAAGAACACCATGAAGCCGATGATGGTGATGAAGCCCACCAGCGCGGACCGCACGCCCGCGTGGATGGAGTCGCGGCCCAGGCCGGGGCCCACCACGCGCTCTTCCAGGAACTTCATGGGCGCGCGGAGGGCGCCGCTGCGGAGCTGGCTGGCGAGGTCGTCGGCCTCCTGGGCGGTGAAGCTGCCGCTGATGCGCACGGCGCCACCGATGATCTTCTCCTTGGCGCTGAGCTCGGTGACGATCTTGCGGTCCAGCACGATGGCGATGAGCCGGTTCTCCTCGGAGGCGATGCCGGTCAGCCGGGCGAAGTCATCGTCCCCCTTTTTGTTGAGGGTGAAGTTGACTTCGTTGGCCTCGGTCTGCGCATTGGAGGCGCGATGGGAATCGATGATGTCGGCGCCGTCCACCGCCACGCGGCTTTCCAGGAGGACCCACTTGCTGATCTTCTCCTCGCCGGGCTTAGCCTTGACCACGGGCTGGCCGGCCCGGCGGGCCTGGCGCTCGCTTTCGATCTCGGGCAGAAGCTCGAACTCAGGGGGGATCACGTCCTTGAAGAAGGCCAGGGCCTCGTCCTTCGAGGCGAAGTAGATCTGGGGAGCCTTGGCCAGAAGGCGCTGCTCGAGGTGGCCGGGAGTGGACAGGAGCTTCTTGATGCGCTCGCGGTCCCCTTCCTCGATGCCGGGAATCTCGACCACGATGCGGCTCCCATCGGCGCCGCTGGCGGTGATCTCGGGTTCGAGCACGTTGGCGGGGTCGATGTCCCGGATGCGCTTCTCGATGACCTCGAGGGCCCGCTTGTTTGCGTCGTCCTTCAGCTGCTTCTGGTAGTCGGCTTTCTGTGTGAGCCGGAAGTTGTCGCCCTCGGTGGTGACGGCGTAGCCGGGGAAGAAGTCCTTGGCGACCTTCTCCACCGTGGCCTTCTGGTCGGCGCCAGTGCCTTCCACGCGCAGGACTTCGCCATCCACGCGCACCATGGCCCCGGGCAGGCCCTTCTCTTTGAGGCGGGACACCAGGCGGTCCTTGCTGTCCCGGAGATCGGCGGCGAGGGCCTCCTGGCCCTGGACCTCCAGCTCGAAGTGGACACCGCCACGGAGGTCCAGGCCCAGCTTGACCTTGGAGAGGGGCAGGAAGAAATAACCACAGCCGAACAACACGGCCAGGACAATGGCAAGGCGCCAGAGGCTCCGTTTGGTCACGGGGCGCTCCTTACAGGAAGCGGGCCGGCAGGTCGCCGGCCCGGAAGGTCGGGAGGATCACTTCTGCTTGGTTTCAGGCTCGGAGGCCAGGCTTGCGACAGCGGTGCGTCGGGCCTTCACCACGGAGTTGCCGAGCTTGATCCAGAGATCCTTGTCCTCGACCCGGTCGATGGTGGCGTAGAGGCCGGAGCTGAGCACGACTTCGTCGCCGGACTTCAGCTTTGACAGGCGGGCCTCCATCTCCTTGCGGGCCTTGCTTTGGGGTCGGATAAGCAGGAAGTAGAACATCAGGGCCATGCCGCCGATGAACACGAACTGGGTCCAGCCAGGAGGGCCGGAGGCGGGGGTCTGTTGGAACAGGGCGAACATCATTCAGGGCTCCTCGGTCAACCATCCAGCGCGAGCGGACTGGGCGAAGGCCGGAAACCGATTCTCCAGCAGGGCCTGCCGCGCGGCGCGGGTGAGTCCCACAGTGTAGCTCAGGTTGTGGATCGTGTTCAGCGTGAACCCCAGCAGCTCCCCGCAGCGGAACAGATGGTGCAGGTAGGCCCGGGAGAAGGTGCGGCAGGTATAGCAGGTGCAATCCGGGTCCAGGGGCCGATCCACCTCCCGGTGCCTGGCATTCTTGAGGTTGAGCCTGCCCCGGCTGGTGAGGATGCGCCCGTGGCGGGCCTCCCGGCTGGGCAGGACGCAGTCGAAGAGATCCACGCCCTGCTCGATGCCGAAGAGCAGGTCCTCCGGGGTCCCCACCCCCATCAGGTAGCGGGGCCGGTCCTCGGGCAGTTCCTTCACGAACTCGGCCAGAACGGCGTTCATCTCCTCCTTGGGCTCGCCGACGCTGAGTCCCCCCACCGCAAAGCCCTGGAATGGGGTCCTGGCGTCGAGCTCCAGGGCCTCAGCCAGGTGCCGGCGCCTGAGATCAAGAAAGGTGCCCCCCTGGTTGATGGCGAAGAGTCCCTGATGGGGCTGCAATGGCACCGCCCGGCTGCGGGCCAGCCAACGGGTGGTGCGGGCCATGCTGATCTCCAGCTTGGACCGTTCCGTGCGCCCGGGCGGGCACTCGTCCAGGGCCATGCAGATGTCCGAGCCCAGGTTCCGCTGGATCTCCAAGCTGCGCTCTGGCGAGAGGAACTGGGGGCTGCCATCGATGTGGCCCTGGAAGGCGACTCCGTCCTCGGTCATCTTCCTCAGGGAGGCCAGGGAGAAGACCTGGAAGCCCCCGGAATCCGTGAGAATGGGGCCCGCCCAGCCCATGAACCGGTGCAGACCGCCCATCTGCGCCACCAGCCCATCGCCCGGCCGCAGGCCCAGGTGATAGGTGTTGCCCAGGATCACCTGGGGTCCGATCTCCAGCAGCTGGACCGGGGTGATGCCCTTCACCGTGCCCTGGGTACCCACTGGCATGAAGGCCGGCGTCAGGACCTCGCCATGACCGGTGAGGAAGCTGCCGGACCGGGCGGGAGTGGTGTCGGCGCCAGATTTTTTGCAAAATGTAAAGTCCGGATTGTTGACCTGCGGCATGATGGCGACCTGGTTTTCTTGGCAAGAATGAGCAGTTGCATCCTTTTCACAACTCAAAGGATGTTGCGGTGTTCATGAGAAAATAGCGGGATACTTCATTCATGGGGGATCGCGCTGCCTTTCAATGCTTGACCAACCCGCTCCCCTTTGCCATCTTAGCCGCTGGGCTCGCCCCAGTTCTTTACCCCATCCTTTGAGGCCGAACCGCTGTTTCCGACGGTTCGGCTTGCTGTTTTTTCCCTCCTGGACTTCAAGGGAGTCGCATGAGCAAAGAACCCCAGAAACCCGGTCCCGCCAAGCCAATCGCCCATGTAGAGACGCTGGAGGATGCGGTCTACCGGACCTCCCTGTCCGCCGGAAACGAGGCCATCAAGCGGGGCAACCCCAGGGTGACGATCCCGACCACCATCTTGATGTACGGACTCTTCGCCTTCGTGGCCATCCAGCTGGCGAAGCAGACCGATGCTGGCAAGAAGGTGATCAAGTCGGTGGGCATCGACCTCACGGAAAAGGCCGATATTGCACCCCCGCCACCTCCGCCCCCGCCACCTCCGCCACCGCCCCCACCCCCGCCGCCGATGGCCGTTTCCGTGGGGAAGGTTGACACGACCCCCATCGACCCTCGGCAGGAAGTGGTGCCGGAGCAGGCTCCCAAGGAACTACCCAAGCAGGATCATTCGCTCGGCGGTGTTCCTGGCGGCGTGCCCGGCGGCGTGCCCGGCGGCGTCATTGGCGGCGTCGTGGGCGGCGTGATCGGCGGGTCCGGCCAAGGCAAGGTGGTGGACTTCGACTTCAGCCAGATCAAGATCAAGTACCAGCCGCCCGCACCTCCCTATCCCGCCCTCGCCAAGATCGCCAAGATCCAGGGGACCGTGGTCGTCGAGATCGTCGTCGGGCCCGATGGCATCCCGACCTCGGCCGTGGCCAAGGAGGGTCCGCCCCAGTTGAGGCCCACCGCGGAAGCCTATGCCATGCAGTGGAAATTTGAACCTGCCTTGTTGAATGGGCAGCCCCAGTACGCCCGTTTCAAGTTGACGATGCCCTTCCGCCTCAGGTAGCCCTCACCCTTCCTCTGTCATCCACCTTCTTCTCCACAAGGAAACCCCATGAACCTGCTTGCCTCCCCCCTCTTGCTAGCCCTCGCCGAAGGCGGCCACGACAGCTTCTCGCCCGTCGAACTCTTCAAAGGGGCGTCCATCGCCAACAAGGGGATCATCATCATCCTCATCGTGCTCTTCTGCTACACGATCTATGTGACGGTCGAGCGCTTCGTCACCTACGCCCAGAGCAGCCAGGCTACCGACAAGTTCCTCAAGCTCTTCATGGATACCCTCCGGCGCGGCGATTTCGAGGCCTCCAAGCGTGCCGCCACGACCCACAACAAGAGCCATATCGCCCTGGTGCTCAAGCATGGCCTGGATATCTTCCAGTACGAAAAGCAGCTGAAGACTTCCAGTCCCACTCATGACGCCATCCAGCCCGTGGAGCGCGCCATCGAGCGCGGCAAGGCCGAGGTTCTCGAACTCCTGAAGAAGGGCATGAGCGGCCTGGGCACCATCGGCGCCCTGGCCCCCTTCATCGGCCTGCTCGGCACCGTCATCGGCATCATCAAGGTCTTCTCCGACCTGAAGACCAAGGGCGCCGGCGACATCAATGCGCTGGCCGGCTCCATCGGCGAAGCCCTGGCCACCACCGCCCTCGGCCTCTTCGTCGCCATCCCGGCCGTGTGGATCTACAACCTGCTGACCAACAAGCAGGACGTGGTCATCACCAACATCGACAACGCGGCCTCCCAGATGATTGACGAATTCATCCGCCGCGAGAGCCAGAGCTAGGCAGGCCACTCACTCCGTCTGGGGGCGCCAGCCCCTGGGCCGTTCATAGGAGAACACGCCATGGATGCAGGTGGTGGCAAGAAGGGTGGCGTCAAGTCGGACATCAACGTCACGCCGCTCGTGGACATCGTGCTGGTGCTGCTGATCATCTTCATCGTGATCACGCCGGCGGTGAACAGCAGCGTGAAGCTGCCGTTGGCCAAGCACAGCCCGAAGGCAGAGAAGAACAAGGATGAGAAGTACCTCACCCTGCTCTTCCAGTCCAAACGGAATGACAAGTACGAAGTGATCGGCCCCGGCCCCATCCTCATCGACGACAAGGACGCGAAGGACCTGACCTTCTTCATCAACAACGAAGGTCAGCGCCAGCAGTTGGAGGACTTCGTCAACCGCAATGTCTCCATGCTGAGCCAGAAGGTGGTGTTCGTGAAGGCCGATGCTGACCTCCCCTTCAAGTACATTAATGAACTGTTCCAGGTCTGCCGGAAGGGGGGCGCTGACGAGGCGTCCATCGTCACCAGCGAAGACAAGGACGTGAAGGAAGGGGGCAAGTAATGGATGCAGGCGGCCCCAAGAGCAAAATGAAATCCGATATCAACGTCACCCCGCTGATCGATATCGTGCTGGTGCTGCTCATCGTCTTCATCGTGATGGTGCCCGGCCTCGACAAGGCGACCAAGGTGGTGGTGCCTCAGGTCCAGGTGCTTGCCAAACCGCCCGCACCCGACCCCAACAACATCCTGATCCAGATCGATCAGGAAGGGTTGCTGACGCTTCAGCAGGACAAGATCGACGCCCAGGGACTGAAGGACAAGCTTCCCGAGGCGGTCATGCTGCAGCCCCTCAACTACCGGAAGGTCTTCCTGAAGGTGGACGAGGATGTGAAGTTCCAGGCCATGGTGGACGTGCTCGACGCCATCCGCGTCGCCTCGGATACCGCCAAGAAGAAATCCCTCGAACTGCCTGACAAGTTTCTGGGCCAGGATGGCGGCGACGTGAAGGTGGCCGTCACCCTCAGGAAGCGCCTCGTGGCGGCGCCCGTCAGCTAGACGCGTCGCTCACTTCCAGAAGAGGGCCCTGACCAGGGCCCTTTTTTCATGCCCGCCGACGGTGGCCCCAGACCGTTCCGTAGGCCACCCCGGCCACGGTGATGAGGACGCCTGCGAGACCGGGGACCGTGGCCCGCTCCTTCAGCAGGGGAACGGCAAGCAGGTACTGGGTGATCGGGAGCAGCTGGAGCCACACCGCCGCCTCTGACACGGACAGGGTGCCATAGGCCTGCGACATGAGGATCTGACCGCCATAGGCCAGCAGGCTCATGAGGATGGCCAGGCCCCAGGGGCCGAGACCGCCCGGCAAGGGCGAGAGGGCGAAGGGCAGCACCACGGGAAGCCCGGCAATGCAGAAGAAGAAGAAGATCGTGGCGGCATTGTCCGTGTGCCGCACGGCGCGGATGGCATTGGCGCTGGTGGCGGCAAAGACTGCGGCCGCCAGCGCCGCCAGTTCGCCCCGCCCGAATCCGAACCCGAGGCGGCCCTGGCTCAGGACCAGCGCCACCCCCAGGGAGGCCGCCAGGATGGCCAGCCAGAGGTGGATGGTGGGCCGTTCCTTGAAGATCACCAGGGACATGACGGTGGCGATCACGGGGAACACGTTGTAGAGAATGCCCGCCTCCCCCGCGGGGATGTGGGACAGGGCGTAGAAGTAGAGCACCACCACGGCGCCACCCGACAACCCGCGCATCACCAGCAGCCGATAATTGCTGGGCCGGTACAGCCCGGGAATCAGGCTGAAGGCCGCCAGGCTGACCAGGGCCCCCACCACGAACCGGAGCACCGCGAGATGCCCGGGCGTGAATCCCATTCCAGGCATCGTGAGCTTCCGCGCCAGGATGGCCATGAGCCCGAAGCAGAGCGCCGAGGCCGCCAACTCCACGCGCGCCACCATGCGGCGGCGGGACTGGGCGGCGGTCAAGGCAATCATGCCTTTCATCCTGCCTGGAATGGCCACGGCGAGCGAAAAGGAAGACTTGCCAGAAACTTAGCACAAAGCTTTTCATGACTCCGGGCGAAGCCCGGAGCCAGTCCACAACCCTGTGAAAGCAACGCCGGCTCAGGGGTTGTAGGCGCCTTGAGGCAGGTTCAGTCCCGCGGTGTGGAAGGAGGATTGCAGGGACCCACCCCGGAAGGCACCACGATCCGCTGCCTCCAGATGGTCCAGCAGGTGGGACAGGGTCGCGCCACTGGGCACCGTGGGCACGCCGAAATCCTCCGCCAGTTGGGGCAGAGTCAGGTCATCGAGGAAGGCGCCTTCCTCTCGGACCACGACGCCCCGCAGCGTGTACTGGTCCGTAGGCCCCGTGTGCGTGCGCAGGCTGGCAGAAGGCACCACCACCGCGTCCACCCAGTCGGATCTGCCGCCCTTGGCGTCCCGGTCGGCGTGGGCCGCGTACTTCAGGTCCTCGCCGCAGAGCAGGCCAGCCACGGTCACGGTCTCGCCAAAGCTGAAGTTCTTTGCCGCCACCACGCGCAGGTGGCTGCCCACGGTACGATTCAGCTCCGCCGCAACGCGATTGAGCGTCGGTGCAAAGCTCGGTCCCGTCAGCAGCAGCACGCGCCGACCTGCGAAGCCTTTGGCGCGAGGGGTCTTGATGAAGCGGCGGCTGTGTTCCAGGAAGCGCCGCACCAGGCCCACACCGTTTTCCAGCTGGGCCCAGGAACGCGAATAGAAGGCCCGACCCGGCACCTCGATCCCAGCCCGGGTGAACCACTCGTCCGCCAGCAGCAACCAAGGCTCGCCGCCGTTGGCCTTGGCGTACTTCCGAACGGCGGGAGCCCACATCGCCACCCAGTCCCGGGCAAAGTCCGGGTCCACCTCCTGCACTACAGGCAGATTCTCGCGATACGCCGTCAGGCCTACGGGTACACAGGAGAGGCTCAGCACACTGCCCCGACCTTCCTTCCGGCGGACCCAGAGATCATTGAGGGTGCGCTGCCAGGTCTCGCCGTCGTTGAGACCCGGCGCCACCACGGCCTGGGTGTGCACATCAATACCGCCCGCCAGCAAGTGGTCGAGCTTCCGGAGGATGTCGCCCTCGCGGGGATTGCCCACCACCCGGATGCGGGCCTGCGCCTCCGTGGCGTGGACAGAGACGTGGATGGGGCTCAGGCGTTCGCGCACGATGCGGTCCAGCTCCGCATCGTCGCTGCTGGACAGAGTCGTGAAGTGCCCGTAGAGGAAGGAGAGGCGGATGTCCTCGTCCTTCAGGTAGAGCGATTTCCGAAAGCCCTTGGGCATCTGGTGGACAAAGCAGAACACGCAGTTCTGCTTGCAGACCTTTACCTCGTCCTGGGCCAAGTCCACACCGATGCCCTCGCCCCCGTTTTCCACGAAGGCCTCGAAAGTGCTGCCATCCGGCCGCTGTACCCGCAGCTCCGCCTCGTCCTCCCGGGTGATGAGGAACTGGTAGTTCAGCTGGTCCAGCACGGCTTCGCCGTGGATCTCCAGCAGCGTGTCGCCCGGGCGGATGCCGGCCCCCTCTGCCAAGCTGCCCGGTTCCACCGCTATCACCTGTACGCCCTTCTGTGCCAATGGGAGGCTCCATGCTCCGAATTCCCTGCAGGAACCCGGAGTTTGATTGTCTCATTGCGTAGGGAGAATGGCTTTTCTAAGTCTGGCCCGCCAGGGCCGGAGCCCTGACGACCCGAATGTCATTGCGTCGCGATCAAGCCGGCGCCTTCGTCTGCTTCCGCGCCTCCACCACCTTGTCGGCATCGCGGCCGATGAGCTCTTGCAGGTGGTGGAAGGCCCAAGTGAAGGAACCGACACCCATGGTGAGGCTGCGGAGTTCGACCACCACGTCGCCCATTTCGGCCTGGGGGATGTAGGCCGACACGATGTCCCAGCCGGTCCAGCCGGGCCGGGCGTCGAAGCCGAGCACCTGGCCGCCCCGGCGGCCGGTGACGAGGCGCTGGCCCTTGGGCGTGAACTCGCTGGGAACGGCGATGTGCACCTCACAGATGGGTTCCAGCAGGACCGGGTGGCAGACGGGCGCTGCCTCGGTCATGCCGATGCGGGCGGCGGTCTTGAAGGCCATGTCGGAGCTGTCCACGGTGTGGTAGCTGCCGTCCACCAAGGCCACGTGGATGTCCACGACCGGGAAGCCCAGGGGTCCGCGCTTCATCCAGTCCACGACGCCGTGTTCGACGGCGCCGAAGAAGTTCCTGGGCACCACGCCGCCCACAATTTTTTCTTCAAACTCGAACCCCGCGCCACGGGCCAGGGGCTTGACCTCCAGCCACACATCGCCGAACTGGCCGTGGCCGCCGGTCTGGTGCTTGTGGCGCCCGTGGACCTTGGCGGCCTTGGTGAAGGTCTCGCGGTAGGGGACCATGGGCGGGTGGTGCAGAACGTCCAGGCCGAAGCGGCTCTTGAGGCGGTCCAGGGCGCACTTGAGGTGCACCTCGCCCTGGCCCCAGAGGATGCGCTCCTGGGTCTCGGCATTCTGTTCCACCTTCAGGGAGGCGTCCTCCTCGCAGAGCCTCTGGAGGGCAAGGGACAGCTTCACGTCGTCGCCGCTCTTGGTGGTGTGGAGGCTGAGGGCCAGCATAGGCTGGAGGGGCTCGGGCCAGGCCAGCTCCACCTTGGCAGTGGGGGTCAGAGCCTCGCTGGTCCGTACCTCGTCCATGCGGCCCAGGGCCACCACTTCGCCTGCCGCGGCCTTCTGCTGCTTGATCTGCTGGGCACCGAATAGCTTGTTGATGCCACTGACACGGTTGCCCGCGAGGGAGGTGCCATCCACCACTTCGCCCCGCCACACGCGGGAGATGCTCAGCTTGCCCACATGCTGGGCATGGACGGTCTTGAATACCTGCACCAGTGTGTCCTTGCCCTCGGGAATGCCCAGGCGGGCGGCGGTGGCCTCCGCTCGGGGCGCCTCGTCGCAGAGGGCCTGGAACAGCCGGCGCACGCCGGAGTCCTTGTCGGCGGAACCGAAGAAAACCGGCACCAGCAGGTCCTCCTGCACATCCTTGGCCAAGTCCTCCGCGATTTCCTCCAGGGGAGGCACCACGTCTCCAAGCAGTTCCTCCATGAGGTGGTCATCGAAGTCCGCGAGCTTTTCAAGCATGGCCTGGCGGGCCTCCTGCTCCTCGGGCAGGATGGACTCGGGCAGCTGCACCAGGTCCGCGTCCTTCCCAGCCTCGTACTTGTAGGCGTGTTCGCTGATGAGGTCCACGTAGCCCGTGATCTGATCGCCCTCGTGGATGGGGATCTCCACCAGCACCAGGGGACGTTCCGATACCACTTGCAAGGCATTGAGCACGTCCTTGAGCTTCCCGGGGCTGCCCGGGGCTTCCATCTTGTTGATGAAGACCACGTGGGGCACCTTGTGGTCGTCGAGGAACTTCAGAGTGGGTGCCACCATGAGGGCGCGGTTCGGATCGGGGTCGCAGACCACCACGGCGATGTCGGCGGCCATGAGGGCATGGGCCGATTCCTGGCTGAACTCGACGGAGCCGGGGCAGTCGATGAGGGTCCAGGCCTCGCCCTGGTAGGTGCAGGCCGCGAGGCTGGCTTCCACGCTCATTTGACGGGCCTTGGCCTCCATGGAGGCATCGCCGACGGTGTTCCCCTCCTTGACGGAGCCCTTGCGCGGCAGGGCGCCTGCCACGAAGAGAAGACTCTCCATCAAGGAGGTCTTTCCGGAGAGGTAGGGACCGACGATGGCCGCTACGCGAGGGGTTGGCTGGGAATTCGCGCTCACAGTACCTCCTGATTGTCTGGTTCAGATGTCGACCAGTCCAAGTGTTCCGATCCTGTCACACCCTGGCAACAGCAAAAAAAAGCCGCCTGGCAAAAGGCGGCTTAAGTCACAAAATGGTGGAGGTTCCAACTTGCGAGGAGGTGGGGCTCGGAACCTGCGGTTCCG
>CAIXHJ010000254.1 GCA_903919165.1 uncultured Holophagaceae bacterium | reverse complement strand
GAGGTGGCCTTCGATGGCCACAAGGTCCCCGCCGGCCAACTGCGCGGAGTCGAGACTGCCACCGTGCGCTTCACCAATCCACGGGTGAGTCAGCTCCCCCTAAACATCCAATGGGACCTCAAGCCCTCGATCCAGCCCAGCCCAGTAGAACTGGTGTTCCAGGACACGGCGGGCAAGGAACTACGGCAGAGGTTGACCCTCAAGCAGGTGGATGGCCGGCCCTTCCGCGTCACGGGGGTTCGCCCTTCACTCCAGGGCATGCGGGTCGAGGGCCTGGATCAAAAGGCTGCCCACGTGGAGCTAACCGTGATCATCCCTGCCAACCTACAAGCAGGGCACTATTCCGAAATTCTAGCGCTCAGTACGGACGATCCCGATCAGCCTGGATTGACGATTCGTGTGGTGGCCCTGCTGAAATAGCGGCGATCCCCGCACCTGGTGCAACTTCTTCCCGGAGTGTCCTCCTCCCGGCGATAGCCTGGGGGGATGCCGGAATCCCGCGCGTCCCACCTGTCCGCCGTCTTCGCCTTGGCCGCCATCGCCTTCATCTGGGCGGGCGGGTTTCCCGCCACCAAATTCTGCATCAATGCGGGCCTTTCCGTCGGCGCGATCCTCAGCCTCCGTTTCGCCATCGGGAGCGCCGGCCTTGGGGTGATGCTGATCCTGCTGGGCGTGCCGATCCATCGGCGGGACGCGATGGACGGCCTCTGGTTGGGCCTGGTCCTGGCTGCCCTGTTCTGGCTCCAGACCGACGGTCTGCGCTTCACCACCACGTCGAAATCCGCCTTCATCACGGGCCTCTACGTGCTCTTCACGCCCATGGTAGCCCTGCTTGTGGGCGACCGCCTGCGGCTCTCTCACGGTCTTGGCGCCCTGGTGGCCTTGCTGGGCCTGGCCCTGCTCGTGCGTGAACCCGGATTGGCCAGGGGCGGCTGGAACCGAGGTGACACTGAGACCCTCCTCACGGCCGTTCTATGCGGCTTCCATATCGTCATGACATCGCACTTCTCACGCCGTTCCTCGGGCTGGGTACTGGCCTTCATGCAGGTGGCGGTTACCGGTGCCATTTCCCTGGTGATCACGCTGGCCCTTCCGGCTCCCTTCGGGTTCCAGGGCGCTGGACCCGCCCTCGCAAGGGGCGACACATGGGTGGCCTTGATCTTCATGGGGGTGCTGGCGACCACGCTGGCGTTCTACGTTCAGAGCACGTTCCAGGCCCGAATGGGCGCCACGGAAAGTGCCGTCATCTTCTCGTCGGAACCCGTCTGGACCGCAGCCCTGGCCGTCAGCGGCTGGGTTCCCGGAATTCGGGAGCACCTCAGCCCGATCCAGTTGGCGGGCGGTGGACTCATCCTCGCCGCCAACCTCGTCGCCGAACTAGGACCCAGGCTGCTGCGACGGGTATTCCCCCTCGAGACGGAAGAGACCATCGGCTAGGGCCTGTCCAGTCCATTGCGGCTCCTTATGCCCTCGACCATGCTCCTGGTGCGACGTCAAACCGGTATTCTGGAGCCCGGAACAGGAGTCGGGCATGTTCATCGTCACGGGCGGCGCGGGATTCGTGGGCAGCAACCTGGTGCGGGAGCTGAACCGGCGTGGCCACACGGACATCCTCGTGGTGGACAACCTGGCCCGTTCGGAGAAGTCGCGGAACCTGGCGGACCTCACCCTGTCCGACTATCTGGACAAGCGCGAGTTCCGCGCCCGGCTCGATGCAGGAACCCTGGATTTGCGCCCAGAGGCCGTGTTCCACAATGGAGCCTGCTCCGACACCATGGAATCGGATGGGCGCTACATGATGGAGAACAACTACGGGGACTCGAAGGCTCTCCTCCATTGGTGCCTCGCTCGCAAGACCCCCATGGTCTATGCCAGCAGCGCCGCCACGTACGGAGCCAGTACCTCCTTCGAACCGGTGCCTGAGAATGAAAGGCCGCTGAACGTCTACGGTTACTCCAAGCTGGCCTTCGACCAGCATGTGCGCAGCCTCCTGCCCGCTATCCAGAGTCCCGTGGTCGGACTGCGGTACTTCAACGTCTTCGGCCCCCGGGAGCACCATAAGGGCCACATGATGTCCGTGCTGCACCAGCTGCTGCGCCAATTGAAGGAGGCAGGCGCGTGCAGGCTGTTCCGCGGCACCGATGGCTTTGGAGATGGCGAGCAACAGCGGGACTTCATTTACGTGGGGGACATCATCTCCATCAACCTCCACTTCGGAGGCGGAGACATGGCGAAAGGCATTGTGAATGCGGGAACGGGACGCGCCCGCAGCTTCAACGACATCGCCAAGACCCTCATCGCCCGTCTAGGACAGGGTCGCATCGACTACATCCCCTTCCCCGACGACCTGCGCGGAAAGTACCAGAGCTTCACTCAGGCGGACGTGGGCAGCCTCCGCAAAGCAGGCTATGAGGCCCCCTTCACGGAACTGGAGGCTGGCATCGAGGCGACCCTGGCGGAGATCTAGTACGGATCTGTGTTCAGGGTCAAGAATCACCACCCAGACACCAAGGTACCATGAGGATCTCGAAGCGAAATACTCATGCACTTCTTGGTGGTCTTGGCGCCTTGGTAGTGCAACCTGGCATTCCGCTGGTTAGGAACACTGATTCGAGTGATTCCAATAAGCCTCCTTGGCTGATGGAATTTTCCTCTCCACGAGGACGGGAAGATCACGAAGAAAGTTAGGAAATCGCTCTGGAGTTTCTTCCTTTCTTCCTGTCTTCGTGGTGACCCTGTTTTTGGGGGAATCCTCATGATTGCTAGGTCATCCGGTCGAGGATCACCAGGGTCACATCATCCGTGAAGGGTGCCGACTGGTTATAGGCCCGGGTCTGGGTGATGACGGAGTCTGCGGCTTCTTCAGCCCCTACGGGCAGTTCGGCGCAGATTCGCCGCAGGCCGGCCTCTTCCAGCATGGTGTGGTCCTCGCGTTCCACTTCGACCAGGCCATCGGTGTACATCACCAGTCGATCCTCCGGCAGGAACTCCGCGTCGTGTTCCACAAAGGGGAGTTGCGCGTCCAAGCCCAACATGAATCCCTTGCCACGCAGCACTTCGGAGCGCTGGAGCCCTCCCCTTGTTCCTCCCACAATCCTTAAAGGGGCGCAATGCCCTGCCACCACGTACCGGAGTTGGTTGGAGACAGGGTCCAGGCGGCCCAGCCAGGCTGTGGCGAACTGTTCGACCAGGGTGGACCGGCAGATGTCCTCGTTCATGCCACAGGCCCATGTTAAGGGTTCGCCGCCGAGCCGAACCTGATTCTCGAAGGAGGTCTTCACCATGGCCGAGATGAGTGCCGCGGTGACGTCATGGCCGCTCACATCCGCAATCATCATGGCCGTGGAGCCATCCGGCAGGGACAGGATTGAGTAGATGTCCCCGCCGATGCCTGCTACGGGCAGGTACCGATGGGTGTAGTGGGAGCCTGTCGCCTTCCCCGGGAGCTTGGGCAGCAGCCCCATCTGGAGGGCTGCCGCCAACGCCATCTCTTCCTGCACCCGCTGCTGGAAGGTCGTGAGTTCCCGGTTCTGGCGCTTGATCTCCTTCTGCATCTCGATGAGCCGGAAGGTCGAATCAACCTTGGCCAGCACTTCCTGGGCATGGAAGGGCTTGGGAATCATGTCGTCGGCGCCAAGGGAAAGGCTGCCGATGCGCGAGGCTGTTCCATCCAGGGCGGAAAGGATGATGAAGTAAATGTCGCGGGTGGCAGGATCGCTCTTGACGCGCTTGCATAGTTCGTCGCCCGTCATCTCTGGCATTCGCAAGTCCGAGATGATGAGGTCAGGCCGGAAACGGCCCATCTCTTCAAGGGCTTCAATGCCATGTTTGGCGGTCAGGACCTGATATCCGGCCCGCTTGAGATAGAAGCTGAGAATATCCCGGATGGGGGCTTCATCATCCACCACCAAGACAGTGCCCTTTGCCATGCGGATCGATGGCCCGTCAGGCGCCGCGGAGAGCGTCCTGCTCCGTGGCGAAGATGGAAAAGTAGTTGGTGAGGTTGGTCTGATCGAAGGTCTTCTTAACCGTCGCGGGAAGACAGCATAGGTGCAACTTCCCGCCGGACTTGTCCACGCTGTTGCGGGCGGCGACCAAGAGACCGAGCCCAGAGGAATCAATAAAGCTCACGCCCTCCAGGTTGATCGCGAGGAGCTTCGGCTGCGCGGTGGCGACCGTCTCGCGGATCACGTCCCGCAGCTGCGCCGTCACCTCGAAATTGACCTTGCCCTGGATGGACACCACCGAGGCGGTGCCTTCTTGGCGGGTCTGGATGTTCAACATGGTTCCTCCTGAAGGATTCCTTGCAGCACTCTCCGCCGGGCGGCATCCCGCTGGCGCTGTTTGTATTCCGAATGGGATGCCGGACCTGACCTTGAACTTTGAAACCCCGATTGTTCCATCACCTGGACTTCGTGTGCGAAGAAGAAGGTAAACTCCTCCTGATCCTGGAGCAACTCCGGAATGCGGACAAGGTCGGCGAGTTCGGTATCCCCCATGGTCTGGAGGCGCTCCTGGAGGGTCTCCTTTTCGGCCACCAGACTCTGCAGGCCATCGTCAAGCT
>CAIXHJ010000253.1 GCA_903919165.1 uncultured Holophagaceae bacterium | reverse complement strand
CGTGGTCGAGATCGACCAGATGCTCCAGAACTTCTGGAACCTCTACCGCCTGAGCCCCAGCAAGATCCTGGTGAACGCTCAGGAAGCCAAGAACATCAACAAGAAGGTGATGGCGGCCTCCACCGGCTCTCTGTTCCGCTTCAACACGGACTGGGCTGGCAGCGGCGACCAGGCTGGCATCGGTGGCACCGGCACCCGCGCCTACTACAACAAGTTCACCGGCCAGATGCTCCAGATCATGATCCACCCCTTCGTTCCTGCGGGCACGATCGTGTTCTGGTCCGACAGCATCCCCTACCCCCTCAGCGGTGTGGGCAACACGCTCCAGATCAAGACCCGGCGTGACTACTACCAGCTCGAGTGGCCCGTGACCAAGCGGCGCTACGAGTACGGCGTCTACATGGACTCCGTCCTCCAGAACTACGTGCCCATCGCCTTCGGCGTGCTTCGCAACATCGCCAACGGCTAGGCCTGAACCGGCAGGGGGGCTCCGGCTCCCCTGCCACCTCTACCGGAGGCGCCATGCCCACCATCCAGGACCTGCGCACTCCTCCTACCGCTCCGCACCACATTCCTCTTGGAGATCCAATGCCCGTCACCATGAAAGCCCCCGAAGGTTGCGGCGGCCTCTCCATCGAGGGGCGCTCCTACACCCCCAGCAAGAAGGGCCTGGTCAAGGTCCCCGACGAGTCCGTGCGCCTCCTGCTCGACTGGGGCTGGACCGTCGCCCCCCCCGAGGACTCCGACGACCCTGAGGCTGCTGCCGCCTACCTGGCTGCCACTACCCTCCAGGAAGCCGTGCTCGAGGGCAACGCTCAGATCGCTGCCATGAACCAGGAAGAGGAAGCCCGCGCGGCCGCCCTCAAGGCCATCGACGCCCAGGTCTTCGGGAACTAAGCCATGGCCGCCTCCGACCTGGTCCAGCTTGCCGAGGTGAAGTCGTGGCTGGGGATCACCTCCAGCGCCGACGACGCCCTGCTCCAGACCCTGATCACTCAGATCAGCGCCTGGGCCGACGGCTATACCAACCGGACGCTCTACTCGACCACCTACACCATTGAATGCGATGGCCGTGGTGAGCAACGGAAGATCCTGCCCAACTGGCCGGTCACGGCGGTCTCTTCGGTTGTCATCTCCGGCGTCAACATTCCTGTCAGTCCTGACGCAATTCAGCCCGGCTACATCTTCAACACCGTCATGCCCCGCGTGACCCTGGTGGGCTACACATTCACCAAGGGCCTCGGCAACGTCTTCATCACCTACACGGCAGGCTTCTCGGTCTTCCCTCAGCAGCTGGTCCTCGCGGCCAAGCAGCTGGTTGCTGCCCGCTACCGTGGCCGCACCTCTGTGGGCAAGATCTCTGCTTCCGGGCCCGCCGGGCAGTCGGCCTCCTACTTCACCAAGGACGAGGCCACCCCCGAGATCCTCCGCATCCTCGACTCCTACCGTCGGGTGACGCCATGGTGACCGCTGAGTTCATTGGCGTGGAGAAGGTCCTGTCGCTGTTCGAGTCCATGCAGCCCGGGATCATCGCCGGGATCAAGGCCGAGATGAGCCGCCAGGCCATCATGCTCCAGAACCGGGTCAAGGACGGCTACCTCGAGGGGCCCCGCCCGGCGCACCTGGGGGTT
>CAIXHJ010000252.1 GCA_903919165.1 uncultured Holophagaceae bacterium | reverse complement strand
GAGTTGTCGGTCACCAGGGCAGCCTCGCAGATCGAGGCGCCGAGCCCCCAATCCCCGGGGGATACGCCTATCGACCTATTGCTGCACGGGTCTTCGCAACCCATATTTCAGCGCCCCACCAGAGAGGTGTGGAATGAGCTTAGAAAAAACAATCATCGACCTGACTTCTAAGACCTCAAGCGGAGGCACTTGCTGGATCGGAAACCTACCCTTCACTGTCTGGTTCGACTCGGACTACTGGGAGTGGGAGTTCCAAGGCGCGTATTATTTCGACCCTCTGGATCTTAGCGAGGCCATCGAAGCCTTCCTGGAAGAAACCACGGAAGGCTCTCCACTACCTGCCTCCTTGCCCGAAAAGGCCAAGGCAAGCCCCAGACTGGGAATCAGGAAATCCAGCACGGCGGTTTTCCATAGGGGTCCGACTGGACGGTTGTCAGGACTTCAGCCCAAGCACCTTCACCCTTTGAACCCGTAATCTAGACATCAGCAGGATCGACATCCAGATGGGGGCTGTCGAGCCTCCCTTCGATCTCGCCGCGGATCAGCAGGCAAGTGGTGGCCAAGAGGATCTGGTTCTCCTCGTCGGCTCGGTAGGTCTTGTGCCACGCCATTGTTGGCACGGTGCCGAACCTGGCGCCGCCGTCCAGCCGGAAGGTGCCGCCGCTCACGTTCTGGACCTCCCGTGGACCGAACTGCTTGGGGACTCCTAGAACGAAAGGACCTTCCGGGCCGCGGCCAGCACCTTGTCGGTGTTGGGCAGGATCGCGCGCTCGAGGATGCGGTTGAATCCGACGGGCGTGAATTCGGAGCCCACGCGTGCGATGGGGGCATCGAGCCAGGGGAAGCAATCGGAGGCGACGATGGCCGCCAGCTCGCCGCCGAAGCCGCCGAAGACCTTGTCCTCGTGGGCGATGAGCACGCGGTGGGTCTTCTTGACGGAGGTGGCGATGGACTCCATGTCGAGGGGGCTGAGGCTGCGAAGGTCGATGACCTCGGCGGATTTCCCTTCTTTCTCCAGCTTGGTCGCGGCTTCCAGGGCGAAGTGGACAGGCGTGCCGTAGGCGAGAATGGTGAGGTCGGTACCTGGACGGCGGACGCGAGCCCTACCGAAGGGCACGGCGAAATCCGGTGGCACCACGGCGTAGGCCATCTTCGCGTTGTAGAGGAACTTCGGTTCGAGGTAGAGCGTGGTGCCCCGGCTGCGCAGTGCCGTCCGGAGCAGGCCTGCGGCATCGTCGGCGAAGGCGGGCACCACCACGCGGATGCCGGGCAGGGTGGTGAGCCAGCCTTCGACATTCTGCGAATGGTAGAGGCCTCCCCCGATGTAGCCACCGGAGGCGATGCGGATGGTGATGTTGGGCGCGAACTGGCCATGGCTGCGCCAGTAGTCGTGGCTGCACTCCACGATCTGCTCGGCGGCGGGCCAGATGTAGTCGGCGAATTCAGCGCCTTCGACCACCACGCGGATCTTGTCGTCGAGCCGCGAGAAACCATTGGCGGTGCCGACGATGAAGTCCTCGGCGATGGGTGCGTTGAAGATGCGCTGCTCGCCGAACTCCTGTTGCAGGCCTTTCGATACGTTGAAGATCCCGCCTTTCTCCTTGTTGGCCATGTCCTGGCCCCACATGAAGGTATCGGGATTGAGCCTGAATTCGTCCTTGAGGGTCTGGTTCAGGGCCGCGATGACGCTGAGAGTGCCGCCGGTTTCCTGATGAGTGCCATCCGGGTAGCGGTCTGAAACCCAGCCCTCGGGGATGACAAAGTCGTGGATGCTCGCCGGATCCGGATTCGGCGCGGCCATGGCCTTCTCGTGGGCGGCGAGGTAGCAGGCCTGGTTATTGATCTCGATGGCCTTGAGTTCCTCCTCACTAAGACCGTGCTCCATGCAATAGGCGCGGAACCGGGGCAGGGGGTCCTTCGCCTTGGCCTCGGCGCGCTCCGTGTCATCCCGATAGAGTTCGTGGCGATCAGAGTTGGAGTGGCTGCCGATGCGCACGCAGGTGGCGTACACCATGGCCGGGCCCTGGCCCGTGTGGACATAGGCCAGGGCTTCCTCCATGGCGCGTGTGGAATCCGGGAAGTCGAGACCGTCGCACTTGATGATCTTCAGGTTGGAGTATCCGCTGAAGTTGTCGCAGACATGCTCGTTGGCGGTCTGGTCCCGCTTAGGCACGGAGATGCCGTAGCCGTTGTCCTGGACGATGAACACCACCGGGAGCCTCTCCCGGTCGGCACCGTTGATGCTCTCGGAACAGTAGCCCTCGGAGAGGGACGACTCGCCCTGGCTGCAGAACACCACGGACTCACGGCGGTAGTACTTGACCGCGCGGGCCAGTCCCACCGCGTGCTGCGTGTGGTTGCCAGTGAGGCTGGACACGTTCTGGATGCCGATGGAAGGCTTGGCGAAGTGGTTGCTCATGTGGCGGCCGCCACCGGCCACATCAGTGGCCTTGGAGATGCCGTTGAGGATGATCTCCTCGGGAGTGATGCCCGCGGCCAGGCAGGTCAGCAGATCGCGGTAATAGGGAAAGAGGAAGTCGCGTCCTGCCCGGAAGGCCAAACCCGCCGCCAGCTGGATGCCGTCGTGTCCTGCACAGGGAGCGTGGTAGGACCAGCCAATGGCCTGCTTCAGGTAGTTTGGCGCCTTGTCGTCCAGCAGCCGGCCGAGGTGCATCAGCTCGTACCAGTGACGGAGATCCTCTCGGCTGGGGCCTTCATGGCCATCCAAGGCATCAAGGGCGGTGGTCACCAGGGTCGGAGTCTCCAACATCCACCTCCCAAAGACCGGGCTCTCACCGGCTGTACCAACACCCTTCATCATCCCATGGACCCGGAGGATGGGCCAGCAAGGGCCTCCTGGGATGGCTTCAGCCGTGGTTCCAGAGCAGTGCCAATCCTTCTCGATTGGCCTCAGTAAAGGCTTTGGCAACGCGTCGTAAAGCTGACTTCATGGTCATGTCCTTCCCGTCCGGAAGCCACAGAGTGGCACCGGCCGGGTGAGTTCCGAGGGTCTCGCGAAGGCGGTTCAGTAATAACACCGCGCCCGATTCGGTGGTGTGCGGAAGGAGGAGCAGGTACTGATCGGCAGACAGCTCCACCAGGAGATCCTCGCCGCGAAGGTGTCCCGCGACCTTGGTGAGACGACCCTTGGTGCCGGACAGAAGAGGCTGCGACCAGAGCGCAAGGGCCATGGGCTCCTGCCGGCGCCGGGCCATGAACAATGTGGAGCGCAGCCAGATGTCGAGGTACCGGCGGTTGGGAAGACCGCATCGCGGGCTCAGGAGGGCACTGTCCTCCACAACGGCGCTGCTGAGTTCCAGCGCGTAGAGGGACGCCTGCAATTCCTGCTTGAGATTTTCGGATTCGAGCGTCCGGGTCATGAGGTGGCCCATGGTCCTCAGCAAGGCCAGTTCAGACCGCGTGAAGGTGTGGGGCGCGTGATGCTGGACGCAGAGGGTTCCGTGGGCCCGGTCACCCAACTTGAGGGCCACACCGGCGTAGGCTCGAATGCCAAACTCCAGATGGCCTGCGGCTTTCCGCCAGCGCGGATCGGCAGCGGCATCCTTGATGGTGAGCGGACGGTCAGGGTTGGCGATCACATGGGGACAGAACCCCTTTTCGGGCGCCTCGAAGATGCCGGTCATGGGGGTACGAGGCGCAGAGGCCCACCAGACCACCTCATGACCAAGGTGGGTGACGCGGGTGAGCAGCGCCTGATCCACGCCGAAGGCCTTCACCAGCAGGGCCAATCCGTGCTCGAAGAGTCGGGCCGGATCTGAGCGGGTGTCCTGGAGCAGGTCGGACAGCGCGACCAGATGACTTGTGGAGGCAGCATGACGCTTGCCGGATTTGGTCACCACTGCGCTGATCTCCGAGAATCACCTCTAGGTTGCCCGGCTTTTCCTGCGGTGCAAGGTTTACCAACTGACCACCCGGAGGCTGTGATTCACTTCCACTCGGCACGGCCTGCGGCCAGGACCGAGGTGCCGTACCGCCGGGTGAGGCAGGGCCTCTGACTTTCACCCTACCAACTGACCACGCGGAGGCTGGGACTCACTTCCACTCGGCACGGCCTCCGGCCGCGACCGAGGTGCCGTGAAGTGGCATGGGCCAGGCCTCGGACATTCGCCCTACCAGCTGACCACGCGGAGGCTGGGACTCACTTCCTCCTGGAGGAGACCCTCGATGTAGCGCAGGGTTCCGCTGGTGGAGGAAGGGCAGGATCCGCAGGCGCCGTGGTAGCTGATCTGGAGGGTCTGGCCGTCAAAGGAGATCACCTCCAGGCCGCCGCCATCCCCAGCCAGGCCGGGGCGGATCCGGGTGTCCAGCAGGTGGTTGATGCGCTCCAGGGTGGCGTCGGCATCGCCACCGGGGGGCCTGGGGGCCAGGTCTCCAGCGTCGTTTTCCGGCAGCTTGAGATCCTCGATGGCCTCGCAGATGGGATCGATGAGATCGCTCCACTCTGCGGAGGGTTCTTTGTTCACGGTGACGAAGCGGTCCATGTAGAACACGGAAGTCACCTTGCCCAGCCCAAAGAGGCAAGAGCCCAGCGGGTCGCCCACCGCCGACCCGAAATCCTTGAACGAACGCGATCCTGCTTTGAGAATGGCCGGGTGTACCAAGAACTTCAGGGCATCCGGATTGGGCGTGGGTTCGATGTTGATGACCTTGGGCATGGCATTCCCCCAATAAAGTTTACCAAATTCGTCAGGTAATTCGACGGGCATAATCGGGCGATGTCCAAACCCGTTGGCGCGAGCCTGATGGATCCCGGCAAGCCGCTCATTTTGGTGACCGGCGCCACGGGCTACATCGGGGGCCGCCTGGTCCCGCGCCTTCTGGAGGCGGGACGCAGGGTCAGGTGCATGGCGCGCAACCCTGAGCGCCTGGTGGGTCGCCGGTGGCCAGGGGTCGAAGTGGTCAAGGGGGACGTGTCGGATCCGGCATCCCTCGAATCGGCTCTTCGCGGCGTGACCCAGGCGTACTACCTGGTTCATGCCATGGGGGAGGACACTTCTGATTTCCGGGGGCGCGATCTGCGCCAGGCGCGGACTTTCTCAGAGGCCTGCGCGAAGGCCGGTGTACGCCGGATCATCTATCTGGGCGGGCTGGGGGATCCCTCCCGCCACCGCAGCGATCACCTGGCCAGCCGCCAGGAGGTGGGGGCTGCTCTGGGAGCCTCCGGGGTTCCCGTGCTGGAATTCCGGGCAGCGGTGATCGTCGGCAGCGGCAGCGCCAGCTTCGAGATGATCCGCCACCTGACGGAACGTCTGCCCCTCATGATCACCCCACGCTGGCTGAACACACGCTGCCAGCCCATCGGGGTCCGAGACGTGCTGGCCTACTTCACGGAGGCTCTTGACCATCCCGATGTGGACGGGATCTTCGAAATCGGAGGGCAGGACGTTCTTGATTACCGAACCATGATGCTCGGCTATGCGGAGGCCAGGGGTCTGCATCGTCTCATCATCCCCATGAATGTCCCGTTTCCGATCCTGTCGGTGCTCTGGGTTGACCTGGTGACGCCCATTCCCATGGCTCTGGCAGCGGCTCTCGTCGAAGGCATGAACACGGAAGTGGTGGTACAGGATCCACGCGCCCTCGAGATCTTCCGAGTGAAGCCCATGACCTATCGCGAAGCTCTGGGACTGGCCCTCCAACGCCTGGACGAGGATGCGGTGGAGACCACCTGGGCTTCAAGTCTCGCCGGGGAAACAGAGGGGCCGGCCCTGGGTTCTCATGAAGGCATGCTGCTGGAGCGTCACAATCGCCAGGTGATGGCTCCGCCGCATGTCGTGTTCCAGACCTTCTGCGCTCTGGGCGGCGAGAACGGCTGGCCGGCCGGCAACCTCCTTTGGCAGATGCGGGGGATGATGGACCGGGTCGTGGGCGGCGTGGGGATGCGCCGGGGGAGACGCCATCCAAGGGAACTCCGGGTGGGCGACCCCGTGGATTTCTGGAGAGTGGAGGCCCTCGAACCGGACCGGCTGCTCCGCCTCCGATCCGAGATGAGGCTGGATGGACACGCCTGGCTTCAGTTCACAGTGCGTCCAGAAGGGACTGGTTCGCGGCTGGAACAGACCGCCTTCTTCGAACCGCTTGGCCTATTGGGACTGCTCTACTGGTACTCCGTCCTTCCTTTCCACCTGTTCGTGTTCCCGGGCATGATCCGCACGCTGAAGCTCCGCGCCGAGGCCTCCGTGACAGAATCTGGAAGAGGAAGGTAATCATGTTCGACTCGCGAAGGGAGGCCTGTGTAGCTGCGGCCCAGGCCGGGGGCAAGGTGCTGCTGGGGTATTTTCGCAGGCTGGATCCCGCCACCATCACCGAGAAGACCAAGAACGACGTGGTGAGCGAGGCCGATCGTGGCTCCGAGACCGCGATCCGCACCGAACTGGCCTCCCGTTTTCCGGACCACGGCTTTGTCGGCGAAGAGGGCGGTGCCTCTGGAGACGCGGAATGCCGTTGGATCGTGGATCCCCTGGACGGCACGCTGAACTTCGTCCAAGGCTTCCCCCACTGGTGCGTCTCCGTGGCCCTTTGGGATGCCGAGGGCCCCGTGGTGGGTTGTGTGCTGGATCCCCTGCGCGAGGACTGCTTCCTGGCCGTGCGGGGCCAGGGAGCCACCTGGAATGGCAAGCCCATGCGTGTATCGCAGCAAGCAGGACTCGATGGGGCCTTCCTGGCCACGGGCTTCGCCTTTCAGTTGGGCGACCGCTGGCCCCTGTTCAACGCGGCGTTGGGCCGCGTCTTCCCAAGGGCCAAGGGGATCCGCCGCGCCGGCAGCGCCGCGCTGGATCTGGCCCATGTGGCCTGCGGTATTTTCGACGGCTACTTCGAACTAGGCCTCAAGCCCTGGGACGTCGCCGCCGGCGCCCTCCTGGTGCAGGAAGCCGGCGGCATCGTCACAGATTGGGAAGGTGGGCAGGGCTGGTTCGAGAGCGGGAATCTGGTCGTCGGAACACGAGGCGTGCAGCCGGAGTTGCTGGCAGGACTGAACGCGGGCCTATAGCTCCTGCTCGGAATCGGCGAAGCGATGGGGTGGGCCCAATCTAAACTTCGCCTCTGGCACATGGCGTATTGCGGCCATTGAGGAAAATTCGATTTGAAAATAACGAAAATTATCGAATGCTCTGCGTTCGGTCTTACCAAACACGCTCCTTCGATCAGACCCTTCTCCATCGTTGTGTGTCGGCCCACTGGCCCAGTGTGCGGAGGGCTTGTGAAGCCCAAGGTGATCGCCGCGATCCTGGACTGCCTCAGTCGGAAAGAGAACCCGCCCTGAAGCGGGGGGCACTGCCGAATTGTTCAGACAGTCGTGCTGTCAGGTCCCCCTTGACCCTAGGCGGGGCCCTGGCCCAACGTGGGCGAACGCCTCTTTGACCATTGAGAAGCAAGACCAAGAACAACACTGCCGTCGCTCCAACCTCCAAACACCTTCCCCAGGAGCGCACTCCAAAGCTCCTCCCACTTTTTCGCTAGCCCTCAATCACCGGGCCGGATCAAAATGGGGCCTTTGAATTCCCTATACACCTGGCCGGTGTTGCGCAGCTCCCAATCCTTGGCCCGCCACCCGGCACTGGCGGCGAGGGTGGTGTAGCCGTTCTGCAGGGCGGTGTTCTCCTTGTCGAGGTAGAAACCGCCGG
>CAIXHJ010000251.1 GCA_903919165.1 uncultured Holophagaceae bacterium | reverse complement strand
CTGTCGGGCTATGACGCCGGGGCCCACTTCATCGATGACGCCTTCACCAACAAGCTGGCCTTCGTGGTGCTGCTGAATTTCCCGCTGTCCACCCTGGAGGAGCGCCTGAAGGCCGGTGACACCTGGACCCGACGCCAGTGGGCGGAGACCCGCTTGGTAGACATTTTCGCCAAGCGCATTCCTGCCGAGGTGAACCAGGCCTATGCCGAGGCCAGCGGCCAGGCGGAACGCTACATCGCCTCCTACAACATCTGGATGCACCATCTGGTGAACGCCCAGGGCCAGCGGCTCTTCGAACCGAAGAAGCGGTTGCTGTCCCACTGGAACCTGCGGGACGAGCTGAAGAGCCGGTACGCCGATGGCCAGGCGGGCCTCGACAGGCAGCGCATGATCCAGAAGGTCATGGAGCGCATCGTCACACAGACCATCCCCGGCGCAGTCATCGACAACCCGTTGCTGGACTGGAACCCCGACACCAACGAGGTGCGCGTCGCCGCTGTGTCAGACAGCGACCGAACCGTCCCCGCAGACCTGAAGCCCGGGTCCGCGCCGGAACCCGACACCCGCTACAAGGTGCTTCTGGACTGCTTCTTGGCCGCGAGAAAAGCCGATCCCTACAGTCCCGCGGCGCCCACCCACATTTCCCGGAGCTTCAAGGAAGGCCGCCAGATCCCCGAGGCCCGCGTCCGGAAGATGCTGGAGGAGGTCTGCGGAAGCCCGCTCGTGAAGCAGGTGGCGCGGGTCATCGAACAGCGCCTGGGCCGGAAGCTGGAACCTTTCGATCTCTGGTACAACGGCTTTCGACCTGGCTCGGGGTTGGACGAGGCCAAGCTGGACGCGCTGATCAAGGCCAAATACCCCACGGCGGCGGCCTACAAAGCGGACCTACCCAATCTGCTCCAGGGGCTTGGATTCAGTCCCGAACGGGCGGACTGGCTGGCCAGCCGCATCGAAGTGGATCCCGCCCGGGGCTCCGGTCACGCCATGGGCGCCCAGCGGCGTGCCGACAACGCCCACCTGCGCACCCGCGTGGGCGCGGACGGCATGGACTACAAGGGGTTCAACATCGCCGTCCACGAGATGGGCCACAACGTGGAGCAGACCTTCTCCCTGGTGAACGTGGACCACTGGCTGCTGAACGGAGTGCCGAACACCGCCTTCACCGAAGCCCTGGCCTTCGTCTTCCAGGCCCAGGATCTCAAGCTCCTTGGCCAGCCCCAACCTGACGCTAGGGCCTTGGCCGAGAAGACCCTCAACGACTTCTGGGGAACCTTCGAGATCGCCGGCGTGGGTCTGGTGGACATGGCGGTCTGGCACTGGATGTACGACCATCCGACCGCCACGCCCAGCCAGCTCAAGGAAGCCGTGCAGGGCATTTTGCGGGATGTCTGGAACCGCTACTACGGCCCCTTACTGGGTCAGAAGGACTGTGTGCTGCTGGGCATCTACAGTCACATGATCCACAGCTTCCTGTACCTGCCGGACTATTCCATCGGCCAGATGATCGCGTTCCAGATCGAGCAGGAGATCGAGAAAACGGGGAAGCTGGGTGAGACCTTCGAACGCATGGCCACCCAGGGGCGACTGACGCCAGATCTGTGGATGCAGAAGGCCACCGGGCGTCCCGTGGGTCCAGGGGCTCTGCTGGAGGCGACGGCAAAGGCCCTGGAGGCCATCCAGTAAGCACCCCCGCATCGCCTGCTGCCACCCTGGTTGAAAGCCCCTGGTTCGAGGTTCGAGGGCGCTCGATAGGTGGCGGATCGCCCCCTTGGGCCTACCCTGGAGTATTCTTGCGGACCCACCCCACGCCAGTCCCAACTCTTTCCGAGGTGTGCCATGGACCGTTTCTGGACCCGACACTACGAATCAGGCGTTCCCGCCGATCTCGCGATGGAAGAGCTCACGGTCGTGGACATGTTCGACCGGACGGTGGCGACCTGGGGCCACCGGCCCGCCGTCACCCTCATGGGAAAGACGCTCACCTACCGGCAGCTCCAGGAGCAGGTGGACCGCTTCGCCACGGCCCTGGCGGGGCTGGGCGTGAAGAAGGACAGCAGGGTGGCGCTCTGGCTGCCGAACCTCCCCCAGATGGTGATCGCCTACTTCGCCACCCTCAAGCTGGGTGCCCAGGTAGTGAACTCCAATCCCCTCTATGTCGAGCGTGAACTCGAACACCACTTCAACGATGCGGGCGTCAGCGTCGTCGTCACCCTGGACTACCTGTGGTGGTACAAACTGCGGAGCATGATGGACAAGGTCCCCAGCGTGCAGCATGTGATCGTGACGTCCATCCCGGACTATCTGCCCTTCCCGCTTAATTTCCTGGCTCCGCTGAAGCTCAAGAAGACGCAGCATTACGTCAAGGTGCCCAAGGAAGACCGGGTCCACTTTTTCAAGGACCTCATCACAGGGACCGCCCCCGCCCTTCCGAAGGCGGAGATCTCCCTGGACGACCTGGCGGTGCTCCAGTACACCGGCGGCACCACGGGGGTTTCCAAGGGCGCCATGCTCACCCACGGGAACCTGTCGGCGAACGTGCAGCAGAGCGCGGCCTGGTTCGTCACCGTCAAGCCGGGCGAAGAGGTGCTGCTGGCCTGCCTGCCCTACTTCCACGTCTTCGGCATGACGGTGTCCATGCTCTGGCCCGTCCGCATCGGCGCCCACATCATCCTGACACCGAATCCCCGGGACATCTCCGAGCTGGTGAAATCCATTCACAAGTACCGTGTAAGCCTCTTCCCCGGTGTACCTGCCTTGTTCGTGGCCATCAACAACTTCCCGGGCGTGGATCATCTTGATCTGTCCTCCGTCAAGGCCTGCTTCTCCGGATCTGCCCCTCTTCCAGTGGACGTCATGGTGCGCTTCGAGAAGCTCACGGGCGGGCGCATCACCGAAGGCTTCGGCATGACGGAAACCTCGCCCGTCACCCATGTGAACCCCCTGCTGGGATTGCGGAAGCCGGGTTCAGTAGGCGTTCCCGTGCCGGGGACCGACGTGAAGATCGTCGATGCGGAAACCGGCGAGCGGGAACTCGGGGTCGGCGATGAAGGGGAATTGTGCGTCCGGGGTCCCCAGGTCATGACGGGCTACTGGAACCGACCCGACGAAACCGCAAAGGCCCTGCGCGATGGATGGATGTACACCGGGGATCTCGCCCGGATGGACGAGGACGGCTACACCTTCATCGTGGGTCGCAAGAAGGACATGATCCTCGCCGGGGGCTACAACGTGTACCCCGATGAGGTGGACGGCGTCCTCTTCGGCCATCTCGACGTACTGGAATCGGCTACCATCGGTGTGCCCGACGAACGCTGCGGGGAGCACGTAAAATCCTTCGTGGTGCTGAAGCCAGGACACAACCTGGAGGCCGAGGACCTGAAGACCTATCTTACTGGCCAGTTGGCCAAGTACAAGGTTCCTCGGGAGATCGAATTCCTAAACGAGCTCCCGAAGAGTTCCATGATGAAGATTCTCCGCCGCGAGTTGCGGGAACAGGAATTGCAGCGGAT
>CAIXHJ010000250.1 GCA_903919165.1 uncultured Holophagaceae bacterium | reverse complement strand
TTGCGTTGTCTGGGATCTATGGTCATCGGGGCATGGCCCCTCTGGCGATCTGGCACGCAGGCGTGCCAGATCTGTCATCCCCTTGGGGGCACCGCCCTTCAGGTATCGCACGCAGTGCGTGCTCCCGCTCGCGAGTGCTCGCTGACCTGGAGCCTCCCCCCAAGCCCCTGCCAAGGGTGGTGTCAAAGTGCGGAGGGTGATTCAGGTTTTCGCGGGACACCACACTAGTTGAACCAGCCGATGGCCCCCCGCCACCCCGCGAACCTGATCGGCCGCTCAAGCGTGATGAGGGCCCAGCATTCCGCGCCGGGATCGGCGGTCGGACTGTGAATGTGGCCTGGGTCGTGGGCGATCCAGTCGCCGGCGTGCAGGTGGGCGGGCCCATCCTGGAGGGCTCCGCAGAGGACCAGGGCGCATTCGAGGCCTTGGTGGTCGTGGACCGGCGTGCTACGGCCCCCTGGAAGGCAGGCCAGGTTCAAACTGGCGCCGGTGGCAGGGTCCTTTTGAACGATGGCCACTCGACCGCCACCCAGCCCACGACGGATCCAGCGCCACTGGGACTCCGGGGGTAGGTAAGGGCGGAGGGTCTCCAGAGGCTCCCGGGAGGGCGGGATGGCTGTGTGCCCGCCTCGGAGCTCGCGGCAGGATTCGCAGTGACCGAGGTGGAGACGCAGGAGGATGGCCCTGAGGGGGTCGCCGCCAGGATCCAGGGCGGCCCAGGCTTCCGGCTCCGGATGGTGTTGGGGCCCCCTGGGAACACGCCCTTCCCGGAGGGCGGTCAGGGCGGCGGCCAGCGCGTGCTCAGCCGCAGGAGCGGCAGCATCGTCCAAAGCCCGGCGCAGCAGGGCTGGCGTGCGCTCGAAGGCCTCGAGAAAGATCCGGCAGGGGGGACAGAGGGCTAGGTGGAGTCTCACTCCGAGCCAATCGAGGGGGCCCAGGGCCCTGTCTTCATAATCCGTCAGCAGGTCGACGACGCGCTCGCAGGTGGGGATCAGTACGGTCATCGTCCCTCCGGTTTGGGGGCGAACTCAGGCAGCAGGCTGCGCAAGGCTAGGCGGGCGCGGTGCACGCGCTGGCGGACCAGCTCACGGGTGATGCCGAGATGGTGGGCGATCTCCTCTGTGTTCCAACCTTCGAGGTCGCGCAGGACGAAGACCGCGCGCTGGTCGTCGGAGAGCCGATCCAGGCCCGCCCGGACCCTGGCCTGCAGTTCCTCCTGTTCCACCTGCATCGGCGCCTCCGCGTCCTCACTCCAGCCGAGAATCGTGTCCACGCTCATGTGATGCCCCTCGTCTCCGAAACGTGGCATCAGATCCTCGATGGCGTCCTCCCTGCGCCGGACCCGCTTCCGGCGGGCCATGAGGGCCTGGTTGACACAGATGCGGTAGGCCCAGGTGCTGAACTTGCTGGCGCCGAGGAAGCCCGGCAGTTCGCGGTGAAGGGTCAGGAGGGCGTCCTGAAGAGCGTCCTGGCTTTCCGCCTCATTCCCCAAAATCCGGTCGATCACCCGGAAGAGCATGCCGAGGTGGGGACGCACCAGGGTCTCGAAGGCTTCAGGATCCCCCTGGGCGGCAGCCAGGACAAGGAATGCCTCGGGGCGGACGTCCCGGGCCAGGTCGAGGTCAGGCATCTTCGGGCCTGGGGATTCGGGGCAGGCGGACCGTGAAGTCAGAGCCGAGTCCCAGCCCACGGCTGGAGGCGCGCACATCCCCTCCGTGGCGGGTCACGATCTCCTTCACAAGGAAGAGGCCCAGGCCCGTGCCAGTGACCTGGCGTGTCATCTCATCGCCCACGCGGAAGAACCGGTGGAAGACCCGGGGCAGATCCTTCGGTGCAATCCCGTGGCCCAGATCGCTCACCACGATGAGCGCGTCATCGCCGTCCCCGTCCAGTGTGACCGTGGTCTGGCGGGGCTCCGCGGCGTACTTAAAGGCGTTGGATAGGAGGTTCTCCATCACGGTTCCAAGGGCCTTCGGGTCGGCATTGACCCACAGTGGTTCGGACGTGAATTCCAGCTGCAATCCAAGGATGCCGGGTTCCAGCCTCAGGTCCATCGATTCGCAGACAGACCGGAGCCAGGTCGCCAGCTCCAGCGGAGCCACGTGTAGCACCAGGCTGCCGGATTCCGCCCGGGCCACGTCGAGGAGGTTGCCCACCAGTTCGTTGAGTCTGGCGAGATCCTTCTCCATGAGATCGCGGATCCGCAGCCGTTGTTCGTCCGAAAGGGCGCGCGTGAAGAGGGTCTCGGTCCAGACCCTCAACGAGGCAATGGGCGTTTTCAGTTCATGCGTTATGGCGGACGTGAAGTTGCGCTGTCGGAGTTTAAGATCCAGTTCCTCTGCCAGCTTCCGGTAGAGGAGCACGAAGCCTGAAAGCACGGCCACTACCATGAAGGCCCCTTCGCTGGCAGCCCGGAACACGGAATGCCAGCGCTGGTTCCTCAACTCAATCAGGGGTTCAGGCCGCAGGGACAGGAAAGCCGCCCCGTCCAACAGGGCGAGATCATCGGATGTGATCGCCGAGGGCACCACAACCACCTGTGGAAATCTCTTTTGGATAGCCGCGCGGCGCTGCTCCAGGCTGGGCAGGATGGCAAAGTGGCCCTGTATGGACCCGGTGCGGGAGGAGGGATCGGGTGAGGCGCCGATGAAGGCGAGGATGTGGAGGCTGTCCATCTGCCAGGCCTCCGCCAGGCTCGCATTGAGCGCCTCGGACCGGGCCTGAAGCAGCCGCCCAGACTCCCGGATCTGGACGTTGATCCACCAGCCCACCTGGACACAGAGCACCAGTGAGACGGCCAGGAAGATGATGCGCTGGATCGAGAAGGTGGGGGCGCGGTTCGCCATACACCCATCTTGGGACAAACGAGGCCCCTTGGCAGTAATCCCAGGTCGGGCCATCCTGGTGTTCCATGAACGATCCAAACCAATCCTCCGGCCCCAAGTCGATCCCATCGACCACGAAGGCCAGCTCTGGACCGAAGCAGGTGCCACCTGCCCAGGCCCAGCGGCCTCCGGGCACCGAGATGCTGGCAGAGCTCATGCAGGCCCAGCGCCAGCTCACCCAGTCCATGCACGAGACCCGGGATCTGAGGGCCAGACTGAGCCGCCGTTCCCACCAGATGCAGGTGCTTCAGCAGGTGTCTGAGATCCTGGCCGCCACCTCCAAGGCGGGCCAGGTCGTCAGCGTCGTGCTCGACGTGCTGGCCCAGGAATTCCACTGTCAGCGTGCGGTGGTCTGGACCCTGGAGGATGAGGGCGTCGGGTACGTCCCCAAGGATGGGACGGGGCTGACGAGGACCGAATGGTCCCCCCTGCGGCTACCGGCTCCGAACCCATTCCCAGACACACCCCTGGTGCTCTTCCAGAGCCAGTGGCTTGATCCAAGCTGCGATGGCTCGACCCTTGGTGCCCTGCGAGGCACGAATGGGGCACAGCTATTTTTCATCCCCTTCGAGCACCAACTCCTGCTGCTGGGCTTCGCCATCCTGGTCCTGCCGACAGATCGCAAGTGGGAGGAAGAGGATCTAGATTCCATCAGCATCCTCCAGCGGCAGGCAGCCATCTCCCTCTACAACGCCTGGTTGTTCCGGGATCTCTCCCAGCAGCGCGATGCACTCCAGCGCCAGGCTGTCGAACTGGAGCGCGTCAACGACGCCCTGCGGGAGGCGGACCAGTTGAAGAGCGAGTTCCTGGCCCTCACCAGCCATGAACTCCGCACGCCCCTGACCGGCATCCTTGGATTCACGCGCCTCGTCATGGACGGCCTCTACGACGATGCCGAGGAGATGCGATCCATGCTGCAGGACAGCTACAGCTCGGGTCAGCACCTGCTCGGGCTCCTGAATGACATTCTCGATCTGGCCAAGATCGAATCCGGGAAGCTCGAGGTTCATCCTGAACCATTGAGCCTCGCAGCGCTGGTGCAGGAAGTGAAACCCATCGCCGAGGCTTATCCCCGCAGGACAGGCGTGGAAGTGTTCTGGCCCGACCTGAGCGACATCCCTGACGTGGTCGTGGATCCAAGCCTCCTTAAGCAGGTGCTGCTCAACCTGCTTTCGAATGCCTTCAAGTTCACCAAGGTAGGCAGCGTCACCTTGGAGGTGGAACGCCATCCCGGCATCATCACCCTTCTCGTCGTGGACACGGGCATCGGCGTGAGCCATGAGTCCCAGGCCCGGCTTTTCCAGAAATTCGCCCAGGCCGAAGGCGGGCACAGCCGAGAGTTCGGTGGCACAGGGCTGGGCCTCGTCATCTGCAAGCACCTGATGGAGATGATGGGTGGCACCATCAGCCTGGCCAGCGAAGGACTCGGCAAAGGAAGCACCTTGCGGATCACCATGTCGATCGCGTGATTGACATGGCGCTGACAGGCGGCGGTTCTTGACGCGGATCTGGCGATCCGCGATATGGGAGAATTTAAGTTTGTGCCCGGAGTTTCCATGTCCTACATTCGCCGCCCTGTGTTCCTCCCATTTACGCGCCCCATGGTTGGCGAGGAGGAGATCGCGGAGATCATCGACACCATCCACAGCGGCTGGATCACCACGGGCCCCAAGTCGGCGAAGTTCGAGGAGGCCTTGAAGGCCTACAACGGCGTGCCGCACTGTCTGGTCATGAACAGCGCCACCACGGCTCAGGAGATCACCATGCAGGTGCTGGGCCTCCAGCCAGGCGATGAGGTGATCACCACGTCCTTAACCTGGGTCAGCACCCTCAGCACCGTGGTGCTGCAAGGCGGCGTGCCGGTACTGGTGGACATCGATCCCGTCACGCTGAACATCGACCCGGCGAAGCTCGTGGCCGCCATCACCCCTCGCACCAAGGGCATCATCCCCGTGCATCTGACGGGCCTGCCCTGTGCCATGGAGGCGATCTGGCGCATCGCTGA
>CAIXHJ010000249.1 GCA_903919165.1 uncultured Holophagaceae bacterium | reverse complement strand
GCCCTGGTCCTCGTCGAAGAAGACAAATGGCACGACGCCGAGCCCTGTTTCGGCCGCGCCTTGACCCAGGCTCCCCAGGACCCGGAAGTCGTGGGCCAGTGGCTGGATGCCCTGGACCGCCGCCCCGCCAAGAAGGCCCTGGGCGAGGCCGGAAAAAACGCTCGCCTGCGGACCGAGGCCCAGCGCCTGCTACCGGGTGTGCGCACCTGCGCCCGGGGCGTGATCGCCGCCAGCGACGCCTACCTGCACGGGGGCCAGCCCGAAACCGCCTGGAAGGTGGCCCAGGAACACCTCGGCCAGGTGGACGCCCCCAGCCTGCTGCGCCTGCAGCTGGGCAAGGTGGCCGCCACCAGCGGCCTGCATCGTCAAGAGGGCCTGATCGCCCTGGACCAAGTACTGCGCGAACCCCTGGAAGGCGGCTCCTCCGGCTACCCCGGCGCCTGGTGGCGCAAGGGCCAGATCCTCCGCGACCTGGGCCGCAAAGACGAAGCCCGCCGCGCCGCCCAAGAAGCGCTCAAGCTCGATCCCAAGCACCGGGGGGCGAGGGAACTGATGGACGATCTGAATCGCCAGTGAAGCCTGCATCTTGGGAACCACCAGATCTAATGGGGGGAATGGACGCGTTGGAGTCAACCGACTGACCCGATGCGTCACGGATCCGGTCTTTCCCCAGGGGCGAAACTTGACGGGTTCTTCCGGATCAGGAAAACCCCTTGAAATTGCTAGATATCTCAGGGATGTGACGGATTGGCACGGGGCTTGATAGCTTTTCTCGCGGCCTTTGCCCACCAACCCACCAAGGAGAACCACATGAAGAACCAGAAGGGCTTCACCCTCATCGAACTGCTGCTCGTGCTTGCCATCATCGGCATCATCAGCGCCATCGCCATTCCCGCCCTGCTGGGCCAGCGCGCCCGGGCCCGGGACAAGTCTGCAAGGGCTAACGCGGAAAGTATTGTTACTGACATGCTTGCCACTTATGACAAGCTCAAGGACAGTGGCACAACTCCCACAGCCGCGCAGCTTGTCGGCGCGTCGGCTGCGGCCCCGGTTATCCCTCAGTTCTGGACCGCGATCAATCCTTGGAACCCGGCCCAGGCTGGTTACAACGCCACTGTTGGTACCGAAAATGTCGTCACTCCGGGTTCTACCACAGCGGCTCTGGCAGTTATAGGTACCCTGGGGCAGACGTTTGTTGGCTACCTTCCTCCAGCTGCCGGTGCAAATGGCGTAATTGCTTCTTCCGTGTATCTCAATGCTCAGTTCCAGGCGGGTGGTACTAACACCAACAACTTCACCAAAGTCGCCGGCGTGGATTAACTCGCCAGATCAAGCAGCAGAGCGGGGGCCTTTGGGTCCCCGCTTTTTCGTTGGGTTGTGGTCCCGCTTTTTCGTTGGGTTGTGGTATCGGTGGGGCTGCTGATGAAACCTCGCCGCACGAGGCGCTAGCGTGTGGAATGCTGCCCCATTCTATGCGATATCTGGGAGGCGGTTACCCTCATGCCCTTGGGTGATCCGCAGGCCGCCAGGGAGGTCCACGAGATG
>CAIXHJ010000248.1 GCA_903919165.1 uncultured Holophagaceae bacterium | reverse complement strand
GGCCAGGCGGTGACGGTCAGCTCCGCAGGCCGGTCGGCCAGCAGGAAGAACCCCGTGGCCGCGCTTCCCCAGGCAGGCGCGCCACTCATGGTTATTCCCCATCCGATGCGTCTCAGACCCAGCAGGCTGTGGCTTTCCAACCGGATCTGGCGCACCGGATTGGCAGGATTGGATTCCACCACCACGCGATGCCGCACTGGCGCCATGGCTAAGAAAACCGACGCCACCACAACCGCGGCCGCGGCCAGAATGTGGTGCCTTTTCATCGAGGTCGCCCTTCCAGTCCACCCGCCGTCCAGTTCCATTCGATGCGCACGGTGCCTAGGGCCTTCACGGCTCCCATGAAGGGGCCAAGACTGAAGGCTAATTCCGTCGCGGCCTCGTCCTCCTTGGCGGTGTCACCGATCCACCACCCGCTGCTGGTGCGGCTGCGGAGGAAGGCCAACAGCAGGTTCTCCAGTTCCTTCGAAGTCTTGGCACCATCGAGTTCCATGCGGGCCCAGGCTCGGGACTCGCTGTCGGCAAGGGTGGGTGCCTGACCCTGGAGCCCGGCCACGACGGCCTTCACAGTGACCTCATCCGTGCCCAGTACCAGGGTATTTTCAACCAGCGTCCAGGCGGGACGGAAGGCCTGGGAGGTCCAGATGCGATGCAATTCCGAGGTGCCGAGGGCCTGCTTCTGATTCTCGCCTTTGAAGAGTCGCTGCAGCTGCTTCTTCAACAGGTTCTCCACCGCGACGCGCTTGTCGCCCTGGACGGGCACGGCCAGAGCCAAGCTGGGTGTCATGCCGGGTTCGCCGTAGCCTCCGAAGGCCGCGATCTTGCTGTCACGCTGGGCCTGCATGGCCCGCCAGGGATCCTCGCGGCGGAGCCGCGCCAGTTCGGTGAGCGAAGCCTTCTCTATCGGACTCAAGGGCGGTGCGCTCACCCAGCCGTTCCAGAAGACGGCCGCCCCTCGCAGGTCCAGGCAACCCTGCAGCGCTGAGACGTCCTGGCGCAGGGCCTTTCGCTGGCGCTGGCGTTCCTGGGCCTTGGCCAGGGCATCCTGGTAGCCCTTCATCTGGGCAGGGCTCAGCGATTGCCCGCCGCTGGCGAACTCGGGCATGCGGGGCAACTGGAAGTCGCTGGTATCGTCCACACGAAGGATGGCCTCGACCAGCTTTTCCGTGGGACCGGCGCCCAGGGCCAGGGCCAGGGCTCCGGTGCGGGGCGCGGCCTTGGCTACGAAAGGATTGGGCCAGGTACCCTGCTGGGCACTGGTGAGGCGGCGGCGGATGGCCTGACTCTCGAAACCCGCGTCCGCGCCGATGCGGGGCGCCACCCAGAAGGACAGCTCCGTCTCAGGTGCCATGGCGGAAAGGGCCACCCGCGCCCATTCGCGGCGCTCCCCCAGGGTCGGGGACGGCCCCGGGAACAGCAGAGCGCGCAGAGGCGCCTCGCGATCGCTGATCCAGGTGCCCTCGGCCCTCTGGATCAAGTGAACAACGCCACCAGATCCTCTGAGCTGCTGGACTTCCGTAGCTGCGCCAGGCCCTGTCCATTTCGCCACTCGGGACCGGGCGCCGGTGCTCAGGGGGTTCAGCTTGAGCAGCGCCATCACCAGCTGAGCGCGGATCGGCAGGTCTCCGGGGATGAAGACCAGCGTGCCCTGCAGCGAGCGCCCACCCTCGCGATCCACACCGTAGTGGAGCACCCAGGCCTCGCGGTTTGCCAATGGCTCAAGGGCAGGAGAGGCCTGCTTGAGCCAAGGCTCAAGGTGTCGCACGACAAAGCCCGCACGGCTGCCCTGGGCTAGGGCCGGGACGATGCCAGAGGTGGCGCCAATCGGTGTGGAGGCCCTGCCACCGGCCAGCTCCGCAAGTTTTTCGAGCCCCGGCCGAAGCTGCTTCAGGTGGATCAGCACGCCGGGCTGGGCCGCTTGTTCCAGGCCTTTCGGCAGAGCCGCGTTGCCGGACTGGGTGAACAGGGCCGGACTCGGAATCCACTGGAAGCGCCAGACGCCCTTGTCCAAGTGAAGTCCCAGGCCGTGAGTCCAGGGGCGCTCCACACGGTCGACCGAGCCGAGGTAGGCATAGGGATCCGCGCCGGATCTCTGGTAGCCATGCTGGTAGAGGAAGAGCGCTATCTCCGGATCCCGGATCTTCAGCGCCTCTTCCGCCCAGATGGGCACGGATCGCTGGGCGAGGAGGAACAAGGCCGCCCGCCGCTCGCTGTGCTCCTTGAGGTGGACCAGCAGCTGTTCCCACTGTTCGGCAGGAGTCATCTTGGCGAAGGGTACGGACTGCCAGATGCGTTGGCCCCGGGCATCGTTGCGGTAGGTAGACCACCGCTCGGCCGACTCCCGCGCCCAGGCCGGCGCATCCTGGGCCATTGCCAGGGATGCCATTCCTGCTGCCAGCGCACACATTCCCCGCGCGAGTCGCCCCATGCCACGCCCCCTGCCCTGCACTGGAACCTCCGTTGTCGAGCGATGCTAACAAGCTCCGCCCCCCGCGCAAGGGACCTGGACTTGTTTTTTTTCTTCCCTGGCAGACTGGTCCCATGTCGAATCGCCGTGTGCTCGTGAACCTCCGGGGCCTGCTGACCCCCGATCCCGCCCGGACCTGGGCGGTGGACCGCATCCTCGACGCCGCCCTGGCTATGGAAGGCGGCCGTGTAGTCTGGATGGGTCGCGCGGTGGACCTTCCCAGCGCCTGGACAGACGTGCCCAAGGTTGATGGCGGCGGCGCCTGGGCTACGCCAGGCTTCGTGGATCCCCACACACACCTTCTCTTTGGTGGCGATCGCAGTGGCGAATTCAACCGGCGCCTCCAGGGAGTGAGCTACAAGCACATTGCCTCCGAGGGAGGTGGCATCCGCGAAACCGTGCGCGCGACCCGCAGCGCATCGGTGGATGAGTTGGTGGCTTCGGGAGAGTCCCGCCTACGCGCCTTCCGCGAGCGGGGCGTGGTGCACCTGGAATGCAAGACCGGCTACGGCCTGGAACTGGAAGCGGAATCCCGCCTCACGGCCGCCTACGGGGAGCTGAAGCGGCGGGGCTGGAGCCTGGATGTGACTCTGTTGCCTGCCCACGATCTGGCGCCCGAATTCAGCGGTAATGCTGAGGCCAACGCCCGGGCCGTGGCCGATGAATGGCTTCCGGAGCTGGTGCGCCGCCATCCTGGCGTGGCGCGGTTCTGCGATGTGTTCGTGGAAACCGGCGTCTTCACTGTGGAGCAGGGTCGCCACATCTTCGATGCGGGCTTGCGTCTCGGGCTCACGCCAAGGGTGCACGCGGATGAGCTCACCTGGACCGGTGGCGCGGAGCTGGCGGCTGAGCTGGGCGCCGCCAGCGCGGATCACCTGATGTTCTGCAGCGAGGCGGGCATGAAGGCCATGGCTGCGACGGACGTGACACCCGTGCTGCTGCCGGGCACCACGCTGTTCCTGGGCATGCGCGACTGGGCCCCTGCTCGGAAGATGATCGGGGCTGGCTGCCGCGTGGCCCTGGCCTCGGACTTCAACCCAGGTTCCTGTCCCTGCATGGATCCCCTGACGATTCTGCGCCTAGGCTGCCTGCAGCTGCGCATGACCTTCGAGGAGGCCTTCACGGCCATGACCTTCCACGCCGCCCGCAGCCTGCGCCACATCGACCTCGGCCATCTCCACACTGGCGCCCGCGCCGAGGTCCTGCTGTGGGACATAGAGGAGGTGCTGGAGCTGGTGTATTGGGTTGGCGAACCCTTCCGGCCGAGGTTCCTCCCAGCGTGACTGCGTACAACACGAAGCCCCGGGCCGATTCCCGGGGCTTCTCCTACGAGTGCGGCGGCCTACTGTTCGGCTCGCTTTGAGGCCTCCTGCACGATGTGATAGATCCGTTCCTTCGCGCGCAGTTTGATCTTCTTCAGTTCCACCTCTTCGAGGGTCTCCTTGGCGGAGAGGCTGGGCTTCTTCTGGAGATCACCCAGTCGCGAGTCAGCGGACTTGTGCTCTTCCATGAGCTTTCGGAATTCAAAGTGCTCTTTCATTAGGCGCTCCTGAAGATCTGGGCGCAGAAAATCCATGACTCCTCCATGCCATGGCGGAACCGGTACAGGTCCCGCGGGGTGATCGGGTGGACCAAGGGTAGGACCGCCTGATTGGGCGTCAAGGCCTATTCGGAAGCTCTTTGGAACTCCTTTGACAACTGCCACTTCCATGTAATTCTCTGGACATGTCCCTGCGGATCGACGACCTCATCATCCAGCGCGTGGACGGGGTGCGCCTGCTGGGGCCCCTGAGCCTCTCCCTGGCCCGAGGGGACCGCCTAGGGCTGCTGGGAGAAAGCGGCTCCGGGAAGAGCCTTCTCATCCAGGCCCGGTTTGGGGTGCTGCCCCCGGGCGTGGCTCAGTCCG
>CAIXHJ010000247.1 GCA_903919165.1 uncultured Holophagaceae bacterium | reverse complement strand
CGAGGAGTTCATCCAGGCCCGGCTCGAAGATGGGCGATTCACCGCGGGAGAGGGTGGCCACCTTTGCCTCGTCTACGTCCACACCGAGAACCCGGTGACCCGCCTCCGCGAAGCAGGCGGCGGCGACCAGCCCTACGTAACCCGACCCGATGACCAGCACGTGCATCACGTCCTCGCGCAAAGGAACCAGTGTAGCTTGCTATCATTCGGAGGAAGGAGACTGCATGATGATCCTGGCTGCACCCACGGGCAACGAGGTCAACCTCCTGGAGATCATGCTCCACGCGGGTCCGGTTTCCAAAACGGTGCTGGTGATCCTCTTCACTTTCTCGCTGCTCAGCTGGGTGGTGATCATCCGTAAGACGCTGCTCTACCGCCACAGTCGCAGTGTTTCCGAGCAGTTCAGGGCCGCGTTCAAACACGCCACAGACTGGCGGGAATTGAAGCAGAACCAGGAGAAGTTCGCCTTGAGTCCCCTCTTGGGCCTTTTCGTGGCGGGCTATGGCGAGGTGACCTTCCAGCTGCGTCAGGTGGGCCAGGATGGCCGCCCCCAGCTGCGTAGCATGGAAGCGGTGGAGCGAAGCCTCCAGCGGGCCAGCGTGGTGGAGATGGGCCGCCTTGAGCGGTCCCTGGGCGGACTGGCCACGGTGGCGGCCGTGAGCCCCTTCATCGGCCTCTTCGGCACCATCTGGGGCATCATCGACGCCTTCCGGGGCATCGGCGCCACGGGAAACGCGAACCTCGCCACCGTGGCCCCAGGTATCTCCGAGGCCTTGGTGGCCACGGCCATCGGACTGGTGGCGGCGATCCCAGCCCTCATGGCCTACAACTTCTTCCAGGGCCAGCTGAAGCAGTTTCAGACGGAACTCGATGATTTCTCCCTCGAGTTCATCAGCCTCTCCGAGCGGAACTTCACCTGAAGACCCACCGACTCCCCCTTTCCCTGGACTGGGAGGACTGGTTCCAGGTCTGCTGCCCGCCCTACGACCAGCCTGAGGCCCTGGATCGCTTCGAGTGCCGGTTGCCCCTGGCCACGGAGCGTTCCCTTGAACTCTGTGCGGACCTGGGGGCGACGGCGACCTGGTTCTGCCTGGGGGATCAGGCCCGACGACATCCGGACCTGCTGCGCCGCATCGTGGCAGAGGGCCACGCCGTCGCGCTGCATGGGCTGACGCACCGACGGGCCTTCGAGATGAGTCACTCCGCATGGAAGGACTCTGTGCGTGACGGGAAGGCCTTCCTGGAGGATCTTGCAGGCTGTCCGGTCGTCGGCTACCGTGCACCCGAATGGAGCCTGCGGGGGGCAGCCTCGGACTGGTGGCGGGATCTGCCGGAGTTGGGCTTCCGCTACGACTCCAGCCGCGTACCCCTGGCCGTCATCGGCGATCCCTCCTGGCCCCGGCGTCCACACCCTTTGGTGGAGGGTCTGTGGGAGCTTCCCCCTCCAGTGCTGTGGTCAGGCCCGCCGCGTTCACCGCTCTGGGGATGGGGGCTCCGGGTGCTGCCGTTCAGCCTGGTGCGCCGGGCTCTGGAAACGCTGGCTCAGGAGGACGCCGGAACCCCGCTGGTCCTGCATCCCTGGGAGCTGGATGAGGGTCAGCCGGATCTTCCGGGAGCTTCCTTAGGCCACCGCTTTGCGCACAGCGCGGGCCTGCGTGGATACGGGAGCCAGCTGAGGGACCTCTTCGCGGGCCTCCGTCTGACGAGCCTGGAGGCCTGGGTGGAAGCCCGATGAGCGACGACTGCAACCACACTCCTTTCTGGCAGCGACAGCCTCGCCTTCCCCTGGAGATCCATCGGTTCTTCCAGGACCGGATGGAAGCCGCGCTCCATGATCCAGAGGGCCGGCAGGTCCTGGTCTGGCCCATCATTCTGGGCGCAGCAGGGCTGCGGCAAGCGTATCCCGAGGGCATTCCGGAAACCGAGTTGTTGAACCATGCCGTCCGGATGCTGTCCGCCCTCGGGCATCACGATCCTGCGGCTGCATGGAAGGCTCACCTCGCGCGGTGGACAGACACCGCCGTCGGCGGCACCGAGGGCTGGCGTCCGGCTCCGGCCTGGGGTGCCTGGGGACCGCTGGTGAGCCTGCGCTGCGGCTGGCAGCTGGCCGCCTTGACACCACTGCCGCTGGGGGAGCGGTATCCGCTGGCCAGCGGGGTGTCCCTCTTCAACCACGGCCTGTACCACGAATGCCATGATGCCCTGGAGCCCCTGTGGACTGCTGCGGAAGGGGATCTGAAAACCCAGATGCAGGGGCTCATCCTGCTGACGGGGGGCTACCACCACCTCCAGCAGCACAACCTGGGCGGCCTGCTGATGTTATGGGAAGAGGCCCTGCCCAGGCTGAGGGCCTGCGGGGGCCGGGTCGCCACGCCCTGGGGTGAGGTGCGTGCGGAGACTGCACTGGACCTGACGGCACAGAGGCTCGACCATGGGAGGCGCATGAATGATGATGCGGATCTCTCGCCCCTCTGGGTCCTGGACCGCCCCACCTGGGAGCTGGCATGAGCGCAACCTCTGATTTGCTGGTTCTGGGGGCAGGGATCGCCGGCTGTTCGGCCGCCCTGAGGGCAGCGGACCTGGGCGCCTCCGTGGTGCTGGTGGCGAAGGATGAATTGGGAGGCTCGAACACCGCCTGGGCCCAGGGCGGCATCATCGGGCTGGCGCCACCGGAGGAGGGGGATTCCCCAGATCTACTGGCAGCGGATATCGAAGGCGCGGGGGCAGGTCTGTGCCGAGCCGAGGCCGTGCGGTTGCTGGCAGAGGAGGGTCCCAAACTCTGCCGCGGTTTCCTGTGGGAACGTCTGGGTGTCCCCTTCGACCTGGGAACGAACGGCACACCTGCTCCAACGGCCGAGGCCGCCCACAGCGCCAGGCGCATCTACCACGCCAAGGATGCCACCGGATTGGCGATCCAGACGGCCCTCAGCGAAGCGGTTCGGAAGCATCCGAACATCCGCGTACGTGACCGCCTCTGCCTGGTGGACCTCATCACCAGCCCCCACCACTGCCTCAACCCTGTGCGGGTGTACGACCCCATCCGCGTCCATGGCGCATTCCTGTTCGATCCCGCCACTGGAGAGGTGGAGGGCGCCCTGGCCCGGCTCACCCTCCTCGCCACGGGTGGTCTGGGCTACCTCTACCTGCATACCACCAACCCGTCCAGTGCCACCGGTGATGGGCTAGCGGCAGCCTACCGGGCCAGCGCCCGCATCGTGAACTGCGAGTACGTCCAGTTCCATCCCACCGCGCTCTACGTGCCTGGCAAGCCCAGGACCCTGCTGACAGAGGCGCTGCGCGGCGAAGGAGCCTGGCTGGTCAACCGGAAGGGCGAGCGCTTCATGGCGAAGTACGCGCCTGAGTACCTGGAGCTGGCCCCCCGCGATGTGGTCAGCCGGGCCATCTTCCAGGAGATGGCGGCCAGCGGCGAAGCCAGCGTCTACCTGGATCTGGCCCCCGTGGCGGCCAAGCTGGATCTGGATTCGCATTTCCCGACAGTGATGGCGGCCTGCCGCGCCGAAGGCATCGATCCCCACCATCAGCCCATCCCTGTCGTGCCAGCCGCCCACTACTTCTGTGGCGGCGTGCTGGTGGACCTGGACGGGCGTACGAGTCTCCCGGGGCTCTTTGCGGCGGGCGAAGTGGCGTGCACGGGCCTGCACGGCGCCAATCGGCTCGCCTCCACCAGCCTGCTGGAAGGGCTGCTGTGGGGCTCCCGTGGCGCCGAGGCAGCAGTTCGCGAGCTGAATGAAGCGGTCCTTCCGGAACCGGGTGGACTTGCCCAATGGCGCAAGCCGGAGCAGCCAGAGTCCATGGACCCCCTGCTCATCGACCAGGACTGGGGCCTCATCCGAAGCACCCTCTGGAACTACGCCGGCATCGTCCGCACCGGCGCCCGGCTCATGCGCGCGAAAGCTGATCTGCACTACCTGGCCCACCGCATCGAGCGCTTCTACCATCAAGCCTCGCTCAGCCGCGAACTGCTGGAACTGCGCAGCGGCATCCTCTGCGCCCGCCTCATCCTCAACGCTGCCCTCCAGAACCCTGAAAGCCGCGGCTGCCATTACCGGGTGGATTGATCGCGCGGTGACCCACGGGTGGGTCATTCCAATGACCTGGACTCACTAGAGCGGCCAAGGGCCGGCGCCCTCCCGCACCAGAATCGGCTCCTCCCCGCTGAGGTCGACGATGGTGCTATGCACGCCGAGGGACTGGCCGCAGTCCACCACCAGATCGAGGGCGTGGCCCTGTTCCTCCTCGATTTCCCAGGCGGTGTTGAGTACGGCCTGGTCCGGCAGTGCGACGCTCGTGGTGACGATGGGCTCTCCGAGCAGCGCCACCAGTGCCTGGCAGAAAGGGTGGGCGGGGATGCGGAGGCCCACCACATGCTTGTTCTGGAGGTAGCGGGGAACTTCCCGGCTGGCGGGCAACAACACCGTGTAGGGCCCGGGGAGCATCTGCTTCAGGATGCGGAAGGTGGGTGTGTCCAGATGGCGCGTATAGCGGCAGAACATCTCCAAGTCGGAGCAGAGGATGGACATGGGCTTCTTGGGATCGCGGCCCTTGATCTGCTGGATGCGGTCTACGGCCTTCTTGCGGGACGCAAGGGAACCAAGGCCGAAGAGCGTATCGGTCGGATAGGCGATGACCCCGTCCCGATGCAGCAGTTCGGCGATGCGCTCAAGGTGGCGCACCTGGGGCGTCTCGGGATGCAGCGTGAGGATCATGGCGCGCCCAGGGCCTCCCAGCGGGCTCGGCCGGCAGAGGGGTGGTCCTGGGGGCGCTGGAAGAACCGCTCCGCCAGCGACGCGTGCAACTCACTTTGCACGCCGCTTCGCCTTGTCTGCAGGGCCAGCAGGGCCATGACCGTGAGGCCGTCGGTGATCTCTCCGCTCAGCACGCGGCGAAGGCAATCGTGGAAGGGCTCCCGGTGGAGCATCAGCTCCTCGTCGTCCTCGGCGCGATGACCTTCGACGGGAGCGAGGCCCGTAGCCAGGAAGAGGAAGGTCTCTTCATCGGTGGAGGAGTTGCTCGGGTGGAAGAAGCAGAGCGGCTCCCAGATCTGGGCACTGAGGCCAGTCTCTTCCGCCAGTTCCCGGCGCATGGCCTCGAAGGGGCTCTCGGATGAATCGCCACCTCCTTCCGGAATCTCCCAGGAATAGGATTCCAAGGGGTAGCGCCACTGTCCCACCAGGACCACCTGATCTTCCTCATCCAGGGCCAGCACACCGCAGGCGGTGCGCAGGAAACCGCATACCGCGTAGCGGCCTTCGGCGCCTTTCCGATGGCGGAAGCGGTCCTCACGGACGCGGATCCAGGGCGAGTCATAAATGAACCGCCGGTCGAGGACGGTGTAGGGGTCCGGATGTTCGGGTCGGGGCAGGGGCTTCAGGTCCATCTACTGAACATAGCAAAACGCCCGCTTCCGCGGGCGATTTGAGCGATGCAGGCAGCCCGGGATTCCCGGAGGTTCAAAAGCAGCCCGCTTGTGGCTTGGCCGCGAGCGGGCGCGGGGGTCCGGGGGTGTGCGCGAAGCGTGGAGCCCCCGGAAGAAATTACCTGCGCAGACCGAGGCGCTCGATCAAGGTGGCGTAACGATCCTTGTTCTTCTTCTTGAGGTAGTCGAGCAGGCGGCGGCGCTGGCCTACCATGATCATGAGACCCCGTCGGCTGTGGTAGTCCTTGGTGTGGGTCTTGAAATGCTCGGTGAGGTCGTTGATCCGCCTGGTGAGGATCGCGACCTGCACCTCAGGCGAACCGGTGTCCGACTCGTGCTGCTTGTAGTCTTCGATGATGATCTTCTTCTGTTCCACATTGAGGGCCATGTCGGCTCCTTTTCGGGGGATCGCCCGTCACCCTGACGGCAACGCTTCGCATTGCCGTAATCGCCTGCGGCGAAAATCCTCAGTCCCGTACCAAGGATGGGTCGAACCTGGAGGAGGCCAGGTGCCTTTATCAATGGCTTTTGATCTTTTCTGCTCACCATTTCTTTCGGCATGGCCGAATAAAATGGTGCGG
>CAIXHJ010000246.1 GCA_903919165.1 uncultured Holophagaceae bacterium | reverse complement strand
GGAACAGCTTTCCGAAAGGATCGCTGAACTGGAAGCCGCCCTCGTAATCCAGGGGGAGGCAAACGCAAGGCTCCGTCTCTATGCCCACGAACTGGAGAAGAAGTTGGGGGAGGTGTTTCCTCAGGTCTATGACGCAGTAATTGGCGCACTCAACCTAACCCCAACTGAAATTCAGAAGATCGAGAAAGTCATCATAACTTCTCAACACTGCTTCGGCTGTTGATCATGTCCAGGAGATAGCCGCCGCGATCTGCCTCAAACATTGTTGATGCCCAGGAGCGCCACCCCATGAGCGGAAGCCGAGTGATGCAGTTTGGCGAACAGTCCCGTGGCGCCATGAAATTCAGGCGCTGGTACAAGCGTCTTCTCGCCAAAGCGATGCGGCGGATGGCGAAGGCGAAAGTCGAAGACCCCGAAATCGACCTCAACCCCAAGCGCAGGTTCCTCGGCCACGATTAGCCGACGATTAGCCGATGCGCGTCCATCAAAAAGGCCCCCATAACAGGGGGCCATATTTTTTGCAGAAACATTTGCTATTGCTTGACCCACATCACAGGTGACGCGTTCACAACAGAATATGATGTCGCTTGTAACTTTTCTGGAACATCGAATGCTATGATTTCCCACTCGCCCTCTTCGTAGGCGGCCCGCAGCCAACCCACTCGGGGCTGATCTTCCCCGCGTATCGTAATCACACACAGCTTCCCGACAGCCTCTGGGCGGATCCCCGGCGACTCCCGGTAGAACAGGACCCACCCATGGAAGAGATCGCTTGTCGCGCGGAGCGCGATCAGCCCCTCGGGGGAACCAATCGGCGCGATTACCGTGGCGGGCCCGTGGACCTTACCGAAGCTCACGACGCCCCGAGTTATGGTGCCTTTGATGCCGATGGCGTTGGCCACCACTTCGCGCACATCGGCGCCGACATGGCGGAGCACTTCGTCTACAGCCACGCCCAGGTGCCGGGCAACCAGGCTGGCTTCACTGGCCTTCATCCGACGCTTGCCGTCCAGCAGCAAACTGATGGCGGCGATGTCGAGGTGCATGTGCTTGGCCAGCTCGCGCATCGACCAACCCTTGTCCTCCAGACGATCCAGGAACCACTGTTTGTCCACATGCGCGACCACACGTCGCCGAGGCGAAACAGATACCGTTTCCAGCTCAACCAATTGCCGGGCGCCCGTCCTGCTTCGAGGTGTCCGAGTTACTACCACTTTCATCTCCTGTGGCGCTGCGGGAGCCGCGTGAATGTGTGTCTACATATTCATGCAATGTTGTCAATGGCACAACCAGAACTTTTAGCGAAACTTCACACCCCATAAGGTGAATTGAGCATCAGTTTTATCTAAACAAGATGCTGCCTCAGTCAGTATGCCCGATAACCAAGTAACTTAGATCACCTCAGATAAATAAATTACGAATTCGCTTGACCAAACTAAAGCCGAAGAGCAGCATGATTGTCCTTCCGCAATTCCCACCCCAACTCCAGGAGGTCTATGACCGTCGCTGACGCAATACTCTCAGGGCCCGTCGGCCCCCGCTTCTTTCTGGGGGTTGACCCAGGCCTCTCCGGCGCCCTCGGGCTCTATGACACCCAAGGCACTCACCATCGCGTCATCGACCTCCCCACCATTCAGCCCAAGAGCGGCAAGCGCATCGTGGACGCTCGTGCTCTGGCCGACATCGTTGGCGAACTGGCGTTTGAGTATGACGCCCTGGTCGCCGCCATCGAGAATGTCGCGGGCCGCCCGCGGCAGCAGGGGGTCTTCCACTACGGCCTCTCCACCGGCATCATCCACGGCGTGCTGGCCACACACTGCGTCCCCTACGTCCTCATCGCCTCTCAGGTGTGGAAGGGCGGCCTGCGCCTCGTGCGGGGCAAGGACGAAACGCCCGCGCAGCACAAGACCCGCAGCCGCCTCAAGGCCATGCAGCTCTTTCCCTCCATCGCCGACAGCTTTAAGCGCGTGCAGGATGACGGTCGCGCGGAAGCCATGCTCATCGCCTTCTACCTCTCCCAAAAGTGAACTATGGCCCCGTCCGCAGCGCCTCACGGCGCCACCACACCGATCAAGCCCAACATCCCCCTCCTAACCCAAGGTGGCTGGCTCCTCGAAATATGGCTCATCCCGACTTTCGAGTTACCTTCCATGGATGTGCCGGGGGCACGCGGCAAGCCGATCACGGTTGGCTGAAGGTGGTGCGGGGCTTTCCCTTTATTCCGAGTGATGCGAAAGGAACAGCGTGCTGACCGTCTTCCTGGTTTGGGCCTTCTGCGCCATCAACTTCTACCTGCTCTGGCCCGTCTTCGCAGAGAACGACCGCCAGTCAAGAATCGTGTGGCCCCTGACTCAGGACGAGCTGGCCAGTCAGGGACTCTACCGCCTCACCGACAAGGCCAAATGCGCCCGCATGCGCTCGATGCGGAACTATTCCCAGCACCTCTGGGACCTCAACAGACAACACGCAGAAGCCATCAAAGTATGGCGCCTGCGTAATTTCGGGAGAACAAACTGATGCCTAAGACCGCCAAGCAGCTCGCCGCCGAGAACAAGAGGCTCGTAGACCGAATCGATGACCTGGAGTGCGACCTCGCAGACAGCCGGGCCGACGCCGAAGTGACTGCCGAGATCCTTGAGAGCGCCCGCACGACGGCCCTCGAAATTGATCGGAAGAAGCGCACCAGGGACTTC
>CAIXHJ010000245.1 GCA_903919165.1 uncultured Holophagaceae bacterium | reverse complement strand
CCTGCGAACCTGAATACCAACGCTCCTCCTAACAAGGCCTGGCGTGGATGCCATGGGCTGGATGGATCCAGCCTGAGGGTTCGGCCACCAGCCGGTCAAGTTCGGAATCCCTGAGGCCCGCCATGTTCAGCTCAGCTCCGGTCGATTAGCCTGGGAGTGTGAACCGCTTCGAATCGGATCTATTGGCGCAGATCCAGCGCCGGGGGGATGGCGTCAACGGTCGCGTGCTCGTGGCCTGTTCAGGCGGTGGCGACTCCGTGGCGCTTCTGGTGCTGCTGTGGACCCTGCGCAAGAGCCTCGGACTCGACCTCTGCGTGGCCCATGCGGAACACGGCCTGCGGGTGGAATCGCCGGAGGACGCGGCCTTCGTCCGCCAGCTCTGCCGGGCCCTGGATCTTGACCTGGCCGAGGCCTCACTCGGAGTCAGGAGCTACGCCGAAGACCGGGGCATCGGACTGGAGATGGCCGCCCGGGACCTGCGCTGGGATTGGCTTCGTCAGGAGGCCGAGCAGTGCGGCGCCTCCATGGTGGCCACAGGCCACACCTTGGACGACCACACCGAGACCGTCCTGCTGCGCCTCGCCCGTGGAGGTGGTCTGGGCAGCCTGCACCCTCTGGGGCCGTGCCAGGGCCTGCGCTGGTCGCCCCTGGCCGAGATCCGCCGTGCCGATCTGCGCGCTTACCTGGGCTCCAAGAACATCCCCTGGCGTGAGGACGCCAGCAACGCTGAACCGTTCACTGCGCGAAACCGCTGGCGTCCGATCCTCGATGAGATGCGCAGGGAGGCACCGGATCTCGACCGCCATCTCTTCGAGACGCACCTCCAGGCGGAAGAGGCAGAACGCCTGGCCCAGTCCCTGATTGCCGGATGGGAGGGCACTAGGTGGTCTATCAAGGATGGCGTCATCATCTTCAAGCGCGAACCCTGGACCGAGGTGGAACTGCGCTGGGCGCTGGAAACAGCCTTCCGGCGGCTGGGTTGGCCGCGGGAATCAGCCTTGCTGCGTGGCCTCGCGTCCTGGCTCGTGGAACGCCTCGTCCACGCGCGGAAACCCTCGACTTGGGGGCATTTCCACCTAAACCCTGAACCTGGCGGCGAGTATCTGCATCTAAGAGTAAGTACGCCGCCTTCCCGGACCTAGTAAACTGGAGGGCCACCTGGGCTTTGGCCCCAAGGAGTGACCCTTTGAATTCCATGATGAAAAGCGTGCTGGTCTGGCTGGGTATCATCGCCCTCTTGGTGCTGGCCTTCCGCCAGATCCCCCAGAACAGCCGCCAGATCGAAATTCCCTTCTCGACCTTCTATACAGAGGGTGTGGCGGGCAAGTACAAGTCCGTGACCCTCTCCGGTTTCGATGTTGAAGGCACCTACAAGCAGCCCGATAAGAACGGCAAGACCGGTGAGGTCATCGATAAGTTCCGCACCGTGGCCCCCCCCATGCAGGATCTCGGCAAGGTCATCCTCAGTTGGAAGACCGAGGGCCAGATCGAGGAGTTCAAGGCCACCAAGCCCAGCGAGAACAATTTCGCCTATGTGCTGATGTTCTGGGCGCCGTTGCTGGTCTTCGTGGTTCTCTGGTTCGTCTTCATGCGGCAGGCGCAGATGGGCGGCAACAAGGCCATGAGCTTCGGGAAGGCCCGCGCCAAGGGGCTTTCAACCAGCGCCAAACGTACCACTTTCGCGGATGTCGCAGGCTGTGATGAGGCCAAGGAAGAGTTGAAGGAAATCGTCGAATTCCTGAAGGACCCCGCCAAGTTCCTGAAGTTGGGCGGCAAGATCCCCAAGGGCGTGCTTCTGATGGGCCCCCCGGGGACCGGCAAGACCCTGCTGGCCCGCGCCATCGCCGGCGAGGCCAAGGTGCAGTTCTTCTCCATTTCCGGCTCTGACTTCGTGGAGATGTTCGTGGGCGTTGGTGCGAGCCGTGTGCGAGACCTCTTCGAGCAGGCCAAGAAGAGTGCCCCCTGCATCGTGTTCATTGATGAGATCGACGCCGTGGGTCGGCATCGTGGTGCCGGTCTCGGCGGTGGCCATGACGAGCGCGAACAAACGTTGAATCAGCTGCTGGTGGAGATGGACGGCTTTGAAGGTAATGAGGGCGTCATCCTCGTCGCCGCCACCAACCGGCCCGACGTGCTGGATCCCGCCCTGCTCCGCCCCGGTCGCTTCGACCGCCGGGTAGTCGTGGACCGCCCGGACGTGAAGGGCCGCTTCGAGATACTCAAGGTGCACACCTTGGACAAGATACCCCTCAGCCCCGACGTGGAACTGGAAGTCATCGCCCGCGGCACTCCTGGCTTCGCCGGAGCCGATCTGGCCAACCTATGCAACGAGGCCGCCCTCACCGCCGCCCGCAGCAACAAGAAGTGGGTCGAGATGGCCGATTTCGAGAACGCCAAGGACAAGGTCTACATGGGCGCCGAACGCCGCAGCCTCGTCATGACCGAGGAAGACAAGAAGATCACGGCCTACCACGAGGCCGGCCATACGGTCGTCGCCGCCGTAGTGCCCCATAGCGATCCCCTCCACAAGGTGACGATCATCCCGCGCGGCCGGGCCCTGGGTGTCACCTGGCAGCTGCCGGAGAAGGACCGCTACAACACCACCCGCGACTACATGGAGAGCCGCATCGCCATTGCCATGGGTGGCCGCATCTCCGAGGAAATCTTCTTTAACCAGCTGAGCACCGGCGCCTCCAACGACATCCAGCAAGCGACGGACATGGCCAAGTCCATGGTCATGGAATTCGGCATGAGCGATAAGCTCGGTCCCCTCAATTTCGGCGGGGGCCAGCACGAGATCTTCCTGGGCCGCGATTTTACCCAGCACCGGGAGATCTCCGAAGACACCGCCCGCATGATCGATGCGGAGGTCCACGAGTTCGTCATGCGGAACTACCGGAAGGCGAAGGCCGCCATCGAGAGCCACCGGGACCAGCTGGTGGCCATCGCCGAGGCCCTGCTCGTGCGCGAGACACTCGATGGCAACGACATCGACATCCTCATGAAGGGCGGCACCCTGCCGCCACCCAAGGGTGGAACCACGCCTTCCGCTCCCGCCACCGTGGAGGAGGGCCACGCCCCGGACGCTGGGCTCAATCCTGCCCTCAAACCCGCGTGACAGCCCCTCCGTTCGATTGGGGACCACTCCTGAAGGGTGGTCCCCTTTTCATTGGCATCCTCAATCTCACGCCGGATTCCTTCAGCGATGGAGGTCGGTTCATGGATCCAGACGCGGCCCTGGCCCAGGCTCTGGATCTGCTCCAATCCGGTGCCAGGATGCTTGACCTGGGCGCTGAGAGCACACGCCCCGGATCGGCATCCGTGGATGCCACCACGGAGCGGGCCCGCCTTGAGGCCGTGCTTCCTGTCCTGGCTGAATCCCTGCCAGGCATCCCCATCAGCCTGGACACACGCCATGCAGATGTGGCTGCCTGGGGACTTGCGGGGGGGGCCTCAGTGATCAACGATGTCACTGGCTTCTCGGATCCGGACATGCTGGCCCTGGCCCAGACATCCACCTGCGGCCTCATCGGCATGCGCAGCCGAAGGCAGGGCCGGGGGTTCCACATGCCCCCCTACGACGATCCGACGCCGAAGTCTGCGGAAGCAGCCATCGCGGAACTGGGTGCCATCCGGAACCGCCTCCACAGGGCCGACATCCGGGATGGTCGCGTGCTCCTGGATCCAGGCTTCGGTTTCGGTACGACGTACTTGGAAGATCTTGCGCTGTGGGAGTCCCTGCCCGGCCTACCGCAATTCCTGGCCTGGCCTGTCGAGCGCATCTGCATCGGCATCTCGCGCAAGCGCTTCCTGGCCGTCCGGGCGGGGGCGCCGGATCTACCACCACCCCGTCGGGACGGCCTGACCGGTGCAGCCCAGGAAGAAGCATCCCATCTCGGCTATCGGGTCTTCAGGATGCACGCCATCGGATAACCTGTTGTGATGAGCCTGCGCTATTTCGGAACCGATGGCATTCGGGGCGTCGCCTTACGCTCCCCTCTCACGCTGGAGGAGGTTACCCGCTGGGGCGCCGCCTGGGCGCAGGTGGCCCTGGAGGCGGGTGTGAAGCGGCTGGTGGTGGGCTGGGATCCACGCTCCAGTTCGGGCCCCATGTCCGAGGCCTTCATCCTAGGAGTGGGCCTGGGCCTGAAAGTGCTGGTACTCGGCATGGCTCCCACGCCGGCCGTGGCCTGGAATGTCGCGAGGCTCAGCACCGAAGGCGAGAAGACCTGGGGGTTGATGATCTCTGCCAGCCACAATCCTCCGGATGACAACGGCCTCAAGGGATTCAATGAACTAGGCGAGAAACTGGAGGAGGACCAGGAGCGGACCATCGAGTTGGCCTTCGAGGAACTGGCCGAACCCACCACGATTTCAGCGCCGCTTGCGCGCCTCGACCTGCATGCCTATCTGGCCCACCTCGAAGGCATCACCCTCCCTCCGGATTTTCGCGTGGTGATCGACTGCGCCCACGGTGCTACGGCCGAGGCGGCCCTCGAACTATTCCGGGGTGGAGAAATCCACTGGATAGGCGTACCCGCTGATGGGCCAAAGATCAATGTGGGTGTTGGGTCCACCCATCTGTCCGCACTCTCGGCGGCCGTTGTGGCCCGGAGTGCCCATTTGGGCATCGCCTTCGATGGCGATGGGGACCGCTGCCTTCTCGTGGATGCCAAGGGCGAGGTCGTGGATGGTGATCAGATGGTCTGGCTGCTGGCGCAGGACCGCGTGGCCTGCGGCGATGCGCCCCCCGGTGTGGTGGGCACCCTCATGACCAACGGCGGTCTCTCCCAGGCGCTCAGCGACGCGGGCATTCCCTTCATCCGCACCGCCGTGGGTGACAAGTACCTCCTCCGGGAAATGGCGAAACGGGGCTGGGACTTGGCCGCCGAAGCCTCCGGGCACCTCATCCAGAAGCGGGTTGGGCCCAGCGGCGATGGTCTCGCCACGGCGCTCTCCATCCTGCGCGCCCTGCTCCACCGTCCCATAGAGCGGCGCTGGATCTGGACATTCCGGCCATGGCCGCAGAGGCTCGTCAACGTCATGGCCAGGGATCGCAAGGCCGTGGAAACCTGCATCGAACTTGTGGCGGCCATGGCCGATATCGAGGCCCGGTGGGGAGATGGCGTCCGCCTGGTGGTGCGCTGGTCAGGCACCGAACCCAAGCTCCGCCTCATGGTGGAGGCCCAGGAAGCCGGGTGGGTCGATCAGGCGCTGACCGAACTTGAAGCCGCGGCCCGCCAAGACCTGGCCCTCTGACATGGCACCCGACGTCCGACGCCCTGTCGATCGCTGGCTGGTGCTCTTCGCGCTGGCCCTGGTCGCCATGGGCATGGTGTGGATCTATTCCGCGTCTGCCATCAAGGCCTCGCAAAATCACGCAGCGGCCACGGCCTTCTTGACGCGACAGCTTCTGGGCGGTGGCATCGGCATCGCCATCATGCTGGCGCTTTCCCAGGTGGATCTCGCGACACTGCAGGACCACCCGCGCCCCATCATGGTGGCCTACTTCATCCTGGTCGGATTGCTGCTGGCGGTCCTGTTCTTCGGTCCGAGGGTGAACGGCGCCCATCGCTGGATCCGGCTCGGTCCCATGGGAAGCCTCCAGCCATCGGAACTCTTCAAGCCCTTGTCCGTGCTGATCGCGGCATCATGGATGGTCCGGAACAGGGAGGCCTGGACGAACCATCGGGACGCCCTGCCCAAGCTCCTCGGCCTCGCTGGCGTCCTGCTGGTGCCTCTGGCGCTCATCCTCCGTGAACCGGATTTTGGCACCGCTTTCCTCATCGTCTTCGTGGCCCTGATGGTGGTGTTCCTTGGTGGAGCTCCGAAGTGGATTTTCGCGATCGCCATCCCGGTTCTCGGTGCCCTGGGGACGGCCTTCGTGGTGCTTTCGCCCTACCGCCTGGCGCGGGTTACCAGCTTCCTCAACCCCGAAGCCGACCCGCTCGGAAAGGGGCACCAGGCCCTTCAGAGCCTCGTGGCTGTGGGCAATGGCGGATTCATGGGGGTGGGGTTGGGTGGCGGCAAGCAGAAGCTGTTCTACCTGCCGGAGGCCCACACGGATTTCATCTACGCGGTCATCGCCGAAGAAGCCGGCCTGATCGGAACGGTGGCCATCCTGGCGCTGTTCGTCGCCATCCTCTGGCGTGGCTACCGGATCGCCCGTCGCGTGGGAGACGGCTACCTCAAGCTCTGCGCCATGGGGTTCATGCTGCTCATCGTGGTGCAGGCCATGATGAACATGAGCGTGGTTCTCTCCCTGGCGCCGAACAAGGGCATTCCCCTGCCCTTCATCTCCTTCGGACCCAACAGTCTCATCACCAGCCTGATCTGTGTCGGGCTGTTGTTGTCCATCAGCAAGGACGTCTCAGCTTAGCCCGATAGGATCATCAAGGACGTCTCAGCCAAGCTGGATAGGATCGCCGTCATCCTCATCCACGAGGACGATGTTCGACCCGCCCGCCAGCAGCATGGCGTCCTCGTACATGTTCTTAAGCTTGGGCTGGAAACGGTCGGCCTGCCCAAGCCGCGGATCAGGCTTCAGATCCACCGCGGTACGAATGAGACAGGTGATGGCTGGAGCCTCGACGCCAAAAATGGCCCGAAGCATCTTGAGCGGATTGACTGCCTGATGAACCCCCATGCGCGTAGAGAAACAAAGCGCGGAATCCTCCCAGTGCATCTCTGGTATGAGGTCGCGGAGATCCACCGGCCCATCCGGATGAGAGTTGCCCCGGTCCCAGAGCCAACGACTCGCCTCAAGGAAGAACGAGACCTTGTCCCGCACGAGCAGCCTGCACTCCGTTGGGACCTGCCAGCGCCAATGGGACAGGATGGCGAGATCACTCACCTGGGACGCATATCCCGGCAGAACCATCCATTGGTGGAGGTGCAGGCCTTCGGGCAGGCGATGGTTCAACCGTGCCATCAGGGTTGCGGGTCGATCCTCTGGCTCCTCCCTCAATACCGCGTCCATGAACTCCGCCAGGCCACCTGCACCCACGGGAAGGGGCAGGCAGACACTCAACAGCGGGCGGGGCCGTTTACCGAGATCCAGGAGGAGGCGCAGTCCTTCCAGCCGGAACGCCTGAAGGAAGATCGCGTGGAGGTCTCTGTCATCAAAGCCCAGAGCCTCATCTTTCTTGGTGTAGCAGAAACGGATGAGCACCCGCTGCGTATCCATCTGCCAGCGAGCTGTGCGCTGTTGTTGGGCTTTTGCTGCCAAAGGCGCCAGACGGGAGGCGAAGGCCTCCACCAGCGCCTGGTCCACTGCCTCGCGGCGAAAGTTTCGACACAGTTCACTGGCCTCCTCCACGAGATCCCCGGCCACGAATGATGCGATCCTGGCATCGAGATCAGGAGATAAACGACCTGCCATCATGGCCCGGAAATCCTGGAGGCATGCGGGCTCCCGACTGGGGCCCTTCTCCTCCATCACCCGAAGCACCGCCTGCAGCCGCACCTGCCGGGCCAATCTCTCGACGGGGATGGAAGAATCAGGGGGTCGCGTGTTCACATCATCAGCATAGATCCAATGGATGGTGCGGCTGGGAATTCCAGCCCCGGCACGCTGTAGATTAACGGACGGTTCCTGCCGAGTCAGTGGACGCTGGGACGATTTCCACATCCACTGTGGGAAGCGGAAATTTGGGTGTAGAGAATCCCTTTCATCACAAGCCACTTGGCACCTTGCCCGTTTTTTGTGGCAGGTGTGCTGAACATTCTTGGGTTGACAACTGCCTCGGGGTTGGTTCTACCGGCCTTCCTTTTGCGTTCCTTGCGGTCAGGTCTCAAGCTGGAGGCAAAGCCATGATCCACGACCCATACATCATTCCTCCTCTCCCACCAGACTGGGCCTTCGAGCCCCCTGCACCCCTCCGTCCTCTTGGATGCCGTTTGAATTTCGAGCTGCCGGGCCTCGGCGGAGGGTGGCGTGTCTGTACGCCTGGAGGCATGGTTCTTACAGGTGAACCGGTTCCACTCTCAGGCGTATTCGGACGCGGCGGCATCCTCCGTGTCGGCGACATGGTCCTGAGACCCTACCGTCGGGGCGGGTTCCTCCGCCATTTCAACCAGCGGACCTACCGAACCCATCTCCGGTTCGCAGCAGAACATGCGGTTCACCGCGGATTGTGGGAATCCGGCTTTCCCACGGTAGAACCACTCGGATATGCCTGGCGACCCCGTGGATTCGGCGTCGAAGGCGTCCTATTCACCCGCATGGCCGAGGGCGAGGCCTGGCCCAAGCGATGGGATCTCAGCTCTGCCAGGGCGACGGACATCCACCGCGCCATCAGATCACTGTGTGATTGGGGCCTGTGGTCGCCCGACCTGAATGCCACGAACGTGATTCTCCCGCCGCAAGGTGGTGCCCTATTCCTGGATTGGGACCGGGCCCGTTTCGAGCCCGTGGGCACCAACCTGTGGCCCCGCTACCACGCACGATTGATTCGAAGCCTCCAGAGGCTGGGCGCCCCGATGGAAGCCTTCGAGGCTATTGGATCTGCGTCGCGTCCATGATGAGAACGGGCTTCACGGGAAGATTCAGGAAGTCGCTGCGCTTGTTGCTCGTCTTCACATCCTTGATGCGGTCCACCACGTCCATGCCCTGCACAACCCTCCCGAATACGCAGTAGCCCCAGGTTTGGTTACTTGTCTTTCCCTTGAAATCCAGGTTCGGGTTGTCCACCACGTTGATGAAGAACTCCGCCGCGGCGCTATGTGGATCTGGCGTCCGTGCCATCGACACGGTACCGCGCCGGTTCTTCAGGCCCGCGGCCAGGGCGCGATCGGCCTCGTTGGGAATCGGAGCATCTGTGCGCTTCTTCCCCAGGTAATCCACATAGCCTCCACCCTGGATCATGAAACCGGGAATGACGCGGTGGAAGATGGTGCCCTTGTACTGGCCCTTCTTCACATACTTCAGGAAATTCTCCACCGTCTTCGGCGCAGCATCGGGCTCCAGTTCCATCACGATCACACCCATGGAAGTGGTCAGTTTCACCTTCGGTTTGGACGCGGCGGTCAGACAAAACATAGAAAGGGACAGAAGGGCGGCGATCAAGGGGCGCATCAGGATCTCCGGGACTTTCTCCCAGCATAGCCTGAGGTAGCGGCGAACGGCTCCTGGAGGTAGGGTAGTTCCCTCACCACATGAATTTTCCTGGAGCTGCAATGCCCACCTACCAGCTCACCGTGAACGGCCGCCTCCGCCATGTGGATGCAGAACCCGACACTCCGCTTCTCTGGATTCTCAGGGATACACTTGGACTCACGGGAACCAAGTTCGGATGCGGCCAGGGCGTTTGTGGTTCCTGCACCATCCACCTCGATGGCCAGGCCGTGAAGTCCTGTCAGACGAGACTGAAGGATGTCGCAGAGCACACCATCATCACGGTGGAAGGGCTCTCGAAGGACGGCTCTCACCCAATCCAGAAGGCCTGGCTCGCCGAGGACGTGGCCCAGTGTGGCTATTGCCAGCCCGGCATGATCATGACCGCCGCCGCTCTGCTCAAGCACAAGGCCCACCCCACGGACGGCGACATCGACGGGGCCTTCGCCGGTCACATCTGCCGCTGCGGCACCTATCCCCGTATCCGGAAAGCCGTGAAGCGGGCGGCAGGAGGTGCGAAATGACCAACCGCCGTGATTTCCTGAGAGTGACCGGCGCCGTCGGTGCTGGCCTCGTGCTGGGCTTGCACCTGGACGCTAAGAGCAAGGCCGGCACGGCCCAATTCCGACCCAACGCCTTCTTGGCATTGCGGCCCGATGGCACCGTGTGCATCAGCGTTCCCAAGACCGAGATGGGCCAGGGCGTCCGCACCTCCCTGCCCCTGATTGTGGCCGAAGAGCTGGACCTCGACTGGTCCAGGATCGAGGTCGTCACCGCCCTTCCCGGCCCGGAGTTCAAGGCTATGCAGACCGGTGGCAGCACCAGCGTGAGCAGCACCTGGACGCCGCTTCGGAAGGCTGGCGCCGCCGCCCGCGAGATGCTGAAGGCCGCCGCCGCCGCCCAGTGGAACATAGGTGTGGATCAGTGCCGCACGGAGAACGGCTTCGTTCTAGGGCCCCGCGGGAGGAAGCTCAGCTATGGCCACCTGGCCGAAGCCGCTGCCAAACAGCCCGTGCCCAAGGATCCGATGCTGAAGCAACCTGCCGACTACCGCCTTCTGGGCAAGCGGACACCCCGCTTCGACGGCCCAGCCATCGTTACCGGCAAGGCCGTCTTCGGCCTTGATGTGCGGCGCCCAGGCCAGCGCTTCGCGGCAGTGCTGCGCTGTCCAGTACCAGGTGGCCAGCCCAGGGCCTGGGATGAAACCAAGGGCTTGGCCGTACAAGGCGTGAAGGCCGTGGTGAAAGTGCCTACTGGACTCGCCGTGGTTGCCGACAGTACCTGGGCCGCATTCAAAGGCCGGGAGGCACTGGCGACGAGCACCACCTGGGACGAGGGCGTCGGCAAGGATTTCAGCACTCTGGCCCTGGAGGCAAAGATGCGTGCCGCCCTCATGGGTCCGGCCGACGAGGCCCGCAGGGTCGGGGATGCCGAGAAGGCTCTGGCAGCCGCCACAAATGTACTGGAGGCGGAGTATGCCTTCCCCTACCAGGCCCATGCCACCGTCGAACCCATGAACGCCACCGTCCACATCCAGGGCGAGGGCGTGGAGACATGGACCGGCAGTCAGTCCCCAAACGAGGTCCAGGAGCGGACTGCCGCGGCCGTGGGCCTCAAGACCGAGCAGTCGAAGGTGAACGTGACCCTTCTCGGGGGCGGGTTTGGGCGGCGCCTTGGCACCGACTTCAGCACCGAGGCCGCTCTCGTGGCCAAGGCTGCGGGTGGCGGGCCGATCCAGGTGGTTTGGGACCGGGAGGATGACTTCTGCCACGACCTCCACCACCCGGCCACCCTGCACCGCATGCGCGCCGGACTCGATGGTTCGGGCGCGATCTCCGCCTGGGCCCATCGCATCGCGGGCCCATCCATCCTCCGTTCCTGGATGGGCGGCCAGAAATCACCCGATCAGGCTTCGGCCGAGGCCGGTGGCGCCCTGGACATTCCCTACGCCATCCCGGCGATCACCGTGGATTTCGCCGAAGTCGAAGCCCCCACGCCCCTGGGCTGGCTGCGCGCTGTCGAGATCGTGCCCAACGTCTTCGCCCGCGAATGCTTTCTCGACGAGGTGGCGCACGCCACCGGAAAGGATCCTCTGCAGCTTCGCCTCGATCTCCTGGGCGACCAGGACATCGTCAAATTCGGTCAAGACGAGGCTGACCTCCGGCGCCTCAAGAAGGTCCTGCAAGTTGCCACCGGGAAGGCCGGCTGGGGCCGCAAGCTGACTGCGGGCCGCGGTCTCGGCCTCGCCTGCCATGCCTATGATTGCCGCACCTACGTCGCCCAGGTGGCCGAGGTATCCGTGGTCAAGGGCCGCCTGCGCATCCACAAGGTGACCTGCGCCGTGGACTGTGGCATTGTCGTGAACCCCTGGGGACTGGAAGCCCAGGTGGAGGGCGGCATCGCCTTCGGCCTGTCCGCCCTGTTCACTCAGATCACTTGGGAGCAGGGGCGCACGGTGCAGACAGGCTTCCAGGACTTCCCGATACTGCGCCTTCCCGACATGCCCGCCGTGGAAATTCATGTCGTTCTCAGCCGTGAAGCCCCCTCCGGCATGGGTGAACCACCCGTTCCCCTTGCCATCCCCGCGGTGCTGAACGCCATTTTCGCCGCCACCGGGAAACGCATCCGGCGTGTACCTTTGGATGGCGAGAGTTTGACATGAGAGAGCTTCAGGACATCTTCAGACTGGTCCGCGAGCACCCGGGCCCTCTTGCCCTGGCCACCCTGGTGCGCGTGGACGGCTCCAGCTACCGAAAGCCCGGAGCAAGGCTCTTGGTGGACCGGGAGGGGCCAGTTCGAGGTTCCCTGAGTGGTGGCTGCCTGGAAGGTGACGTCCATGCCCGTGCGATGGAAGCAATGGCCGAAGACCGCCCGCGCATGATGCAGTACGACCTCCGCGGTGATGCCGACCTGGTCTGGGGCAGCGGAAGCGGGTGCGAGGGCCTGCTCGAAATCCTGGTCGAGCCCCTCCACGGCTTCCCCGATTGGATGTCCTGGATCCAACGAGCCTGGACTACGAGAACCCCCCTCACTCTCCGAACAAATTTGGACCCAGATCATCTGGGAATGCGCAGCATTCCCAGCGAGCCGGACGCGCCAGCGTCCGGCTTCGTTGAGACCTTCATTCCCCCCACCGCCCTTTGGATCATCGGCGCCACCGATGACAGCAGCCCCATGGTCCGAATGGCGAAGGAACTGGGTTGGTTCGTGGGCCTGCTGGACCACCGCCCGGCCTTCGCCCGCCCCGAGCGTTTCCCGGAGGCGGACACTGTGCGCGCCGGACATCCCGCCCAAGTCATTCCCGGACTTCCCCTGGATGGGCGTAGCGCCGTGGTACTGATGACCCACCATTATGCCAAGGACCTCGAATCCCTCCGTCTGCTGATGCCCATGAAGGCCGGATACCTGGGCCTGATGGGGAGCCGGGCCCGGGGTCGGAAGCTGCTGGCTGAACTGGCCGTGGAAGGAATTCACCCCGATGCGCGGTTCCACACGCCTGTGGGTCTGGACCTGGGCGCGGATACGCCCGAGGCCATTGCCCTAGCCATCCTTGCCGAGATCCAGGCCAGCCTGGCAGGACGATCTGGTCGGGCTCTCCGGGAAGCCGACGTGGCCGTCCGGATCCCATGATCCCCGCCATTGTCCTTGCCGCAGGTTCCGGTCGACGCATGGGTGGGCCGAAGGCCCTGCTGGTAATCGAGGGGGAAACCCTACTGCATCGGACCGTACGGACCGCGATTTCAGCAGGCTGCAATCCGGTGATCGCTGTAGTTGGCGACTGGGATCCCGGTCCGCTGGATTCGAGCGCGATCCTCGTCCACAACCGCGGGGCCGCCGAAGGCATGGCCAGTTCCATCCGAGCGGGAATCCTGGCCCTACCACCGGCTTCGGAGGCCGCGCTCATCTTGGCCGTGGACCAACCCGCCGTGAACGCTGACCTGCTCGGACAACTCCTGGCGCTGGCTGCGAAGGATCCAGACCGTCCTGCGGCCTGTGCCTACGGGGAATCGTTGGGCATCCCCGCGGTGTTGCCCCGGCGCCTCTTCAAGGACCTTCTTGAACTGCGGGGGGATTGCGGCGCCAAGTCCATCCTCCTGCGAGAGAACACTGCCTCCCTGTCCTTTCCTGAGGGTGCATTGGACCTCGACACGCCGGAGGACCTGGACCGCATCCGGTGCTGAGCCCTCGCTTCATTCTGTGCCTTAAGAAGGGGCCATGAGAGATTGTCATGACCGAGAAAGCCTGCGGGTCCGCTAATGTGGAAGCTGGAATAGGAGTCCAGGCATGTCCGACCTCATCCAGCATTTGACCGACAAGACCTTCGCCGAGGCAGTTGCCCACGGCATCACCGTGGTGGATTTCTGGGCCCCCTGGTGCGCCCCCTGCCGCGAAATCGCACCTGTCACTGAAATCCTTGCCGCTGAACTGAAGGAGAAGGCCGTCTTCGCGAAACTGAACGTCGACGATTTCACGCCGCTTTCAGAACAGTACGACGTTCTCAGCATGCCCACCCTGGTCATCTTCAAGGATGGGCAGCCCATCGACAGCATCATCGGATCCCTACCCATCGAACAGCTCAGAACCCGCATCCAGCAATACGTCTAAACCCCGATTCCCTTCTCCTATCCCGAGGAACCCATGAGCACCATCTCTGGCGAGAGCCTGCTTAAGCAACTGAATTGGCGCTATGCCACCAAGAAGTTCGATCCAGCCCGGAAGATTCCCTTGGCTGTCTGGTCGGTGCTTGAGGAGGCCCTGATCCTCACGCCCTCCAGCTACGGCCTCCAGCCTTGGAAATTCATCGTGGTCACCGACCAGGCTCTCAAGACAAGGCTTCGCCCCGCGTCCTGGAACCAGGCCCAGGTGGAGGACTGCAGCCACCTCGTGGTGTTCACAGCCAAGCAGGACATCACCGAGACCGACGTGGACCGATTCATCGCTCGCATCGCCGAAGTGCGGGGAGTCACCGCAGAAAGCCTCGCCGGCTTCAGGGGCTTCATGGTGGGTGACCTCGTCAACGGGGCCCGCCACGCCATCATCCATGAGTGGGCCGCCCGCCAGACCTACATCGCCATGGGCAACTTGCTCACTTCCGCCGCCGTCCTGGGCATCGATGCCTGCCCCTTCGAAGGCCTCGAGCCAGCCAAGTATGATGAAATCCTTGGATTGAAAGGCTCGGGCTTCGCCACCGTCGCCGCCTGCCCCCTGGGTTACCGCGGCCCTGACGACAAGTACGCCAGCGTGCCCAAGGTCCGCTTCGAGGCCAAGGACGTCATCGACCACCGCTGATCAGGGTTTCGGGGCATGGGAAACTGGAGCGATCCACCGGAGTCCACCATGACCACCGTCTCGGAAGCCCCCGTCGTCACCGCGCCCCGCGGCAGCCACCTGCATTGCAAGGGCTGGGGGCAGGAAGCGGCTTTGCGCATGCTCATGAACAACCTCGACCCCGAGGTGGCGGAGCGGCCCGAGGACCTGGTGGTCTATGGCGGCCTGGGCAAGGCGGCCCGAAACTGGGACTGTTTCTTCGCCCTCGTGAAGGAACTGAAGCACCTCAACGACGACGAGACGCTGCTGGTCCAGAGCGGCAAGCCCGTGGGCGTGGTCAGGACCCACCCCGATGCCCCCCGGGTGCTCATCGCCAATTCCAACCTGGTGCCGAAGTGGGCCACGTGGGAGGTCTTCCGTGAACTCGACCAAAAAGGGCTGATGATGTACGGCCAGATGACCGCGGGCAGCTGGATCTACATCGGCTCCCAGGGCATCGTCCAGGGCACCTACGAGACCTTCGCGGAGGCGGCCCGTCAGCACTTTAACGGCACTCTGGCCGGCACCTGGACCCTCACGGCGGGGCTGGGTGGCATGGGCGGCGCCCAGCCCCTGGCCGTCACCATGAACGGCGGCGTGGCCCTCTGCATCGAGGTGGACCAGACTCGCATCCAGAGGCGCATCCACACCCGCTACCTGGACGAGTGGACCGACAGCCTCGACACAGCCCTGACCATGGTCCGGCAGTACGTGGATGCGAAGGAAGCCCGCAGCATCGGCCTGCTGGGCAATGCCGCGGATCTCTTGCCTGAGATTCTGAAGCGCGGGTATAGCCCGCAGCTCGTCACGGACCAGACCTCGGCTCACGACGAGTACAACGGCTACATCCCTGCCGGCCTCTCGCTGGAACAGGCTGCCGTGATGCGCCGGGAGCAGCCTGAGGCCTACGTGCAGCTGGCCCTCGCCTCCATGCGGACGCATGTGGAAGCCATGATCGAGTTCCAGCGCCGAGGCTCCGTGACCTTCGACTACGGCAACAACATCCGCGCCCAGGCCCAGCGTGCTGGCTGCGTGAACGCCTTCGCCTTCCCGGGCTTCGTGCCCGCCTTCATCCGGCCCCTCTTCTGCAAGGGCATCGGCCCCTTCCGCTGGGTGGCACTCTCCGGTGATCCCGAGGACATCGCGGTCACGGACACCGCGATGATGGAGCTGTTCCCCGAAAACGAAGGCATGATCCGCTGGTTGAAGGCCGCCAAGGAGAAGATCGCCTTCCAGGGTCTGCCGGCCCGCATCTGCTGGATCGGCGCGGGTGAGCGCCACCTGGCGGGACTGAAGTTCAACGAGTTGGTGAGGACCGGCAAGGTGAAGGCGCCCATCGTCATCGGCCGCGACCACCTG
>CAIXHJ010000244.1 GCA_903919165.1 uncultured Holophagaceae bacterium | reverse complement strand
GCCCGAAGCCCGCTACGCGGACGCGGCGGGGCTCCGCGACGACCTGATCAGGCTCCGCACCGACCTCACCTCGGATCCCGGAAGAACGGCCGCCCTGACGCCACGAACAAGGCGGCGAATGGCTCTGCTGGGTGTTCTCGCGGCATCCGGCCTGGTGCTCCTCGGCACCTGGTGGTTCAGGCACGCCGCCAGGGAGCGCTGGGTCCGGCAAGAGGCGCTGCCGAAACTCCAGGCCCTGGCCGACCGCATCCAGCTGTATGAGGAAGGGCGCGCGAGCTGGGACGCCTTCCTGCTGGCCCGGAAGATCGAGCAAGTCGCCCCTGGTGATCCGTCGGTGGAGCGCCTCCGACCCAAGTTCTCAAGAGAGGTCACGATCACCTCCGAACCGCCGGGAGCCTCGGTCTATGCCCGTTATTACGACGAACCGGACGGGGAGGCCGTCTTCATCGGGAAGACCCCCCTTGAGCGGGTGCGCTATCCGCGGGACTTTACCCGCCTCCGGCTCACCCTCGAAGGACACGCCCCCATCGAGGACCTCATCGGGCAGCAATGGATCATCGGCGACAGGTTGACTTACCGTTTCCCCAGTCCCTCAGTGGTTCCCGATGGCATGTCCTACGTTCCTCCGGGGACCTTTGATCTGCTCCTGGCGGGCCTCGATCATCTCAAACCCGAGCCCATTACCGCCTTCGCCATGGACCGGCACGAGGTGACGAACCGGGAGTACAAGCGCTTCCTCGAGGCCGGAGGCTACGCCGACCCGACCTACTGGCGACAGCCTTTCCGGGAAAAGGGCCGCGAGGTCTCCCACCAGGAGGCCCTCGCCCGGTTCACCGATCGCACAGGGCGCCCTGGACCAGCCACCTGGGAGATGGGCCTCTACCCGGAAGGACAGGATGATGTCCCGGTGGGAGGACTGAGCTGGTACGAAGCCGCGGCCTATGCGGAGTGGGCCGGAAAGAGCCTGCCGACGATCTTCCACTGGAACCAGGTGGCCTTCCCCGGGGCTGCCGGGAAGATCGTTCCCTTGGCCAACTTTGGCGGCAAGGGTCCGGTCCCCGTTGGCAGCACCCGGAGCATGAACCGTTTCGGGGTGTCCGACCTCGCGGGCAATGTCCGGGAATGGACCTGGAACGCGGAGGGTCGAGGCGGAGGACACTTCATCCTGGGAGGCGGGTGGAATGATCCGGATTATTCCTTCAACGACGCCTATGCCCAGTCGGCCTTCGATCGCTCACCCACCAACGGCTTCCGGTGCATCCGCTACCTGGATCGGGAACCCAACCTGGCTGCCCTGCAGCGCACCGTCGAACGACCGGAACGGGACTTCAAGAAGGAGAAGCCGGTCCCAGATTCGGTATTTGCCCAGTACCTTCGACAGTTCGCCTACGACAAGACGGCCTTGAATGCCCGGATCGAAGAGGAGAAGACCACTTCCGACGGCATGCGCCAGAAGATCACCTTCAGTGCGGCCTACGGGGGTGAACGGATGATGGCCTACCTGTTCCTGCCGACCTCGGCCAAGCCCCCCTATCAGGTGGTGGTGATCTTTCCGGGATCGGGGTCCATCCACACGCGATCGAGCGCCGGATTGGAGCTGGGTCGCGCCCAGTTCCTCCAGCAGAGCGGGCGAGCCGTGCTCTGGCCCGTCTACAAGGGGACCTATGAGCGGGGCGGCGACTACTATTCGGACTATCCCTCTGAGACGACGCTCTACAAGGACTACCTGATCATGTGGGAGAAGGACCTGGCCAGGGCCATCGATTATGTCGAGACGCGAAAGGACCTCGATGCGAGCAGGATCGCCTATTTCGGCCTGAGCTGGGGAGGCGCCCTGGGGGCGATCATGCCGGCGGTGGAAAGGCGCATCAAGGTGAACGTGCTCTACGTGGCTGGATTGTTCTACCAGCGGGCCCTGCCGGAGGTCGACGGGATCAATTACGTAACCCGCGTGAAGCAGGCCACCCTGATGCTCAACGGCGAACACGACTTCTACTTCCCCCCCGACACCCTGCAGCGCCCGATGTTCGAGCTGCTCGGTACGCCCGCGGCCGACAAGAAGCGGCTCGTGTTTCCCGGAGGCCACGTGGTTCCACGCACCGAGATGATCAAGGAATCCCTGCAGTGGGTGGACCGCTACCTGGGGCCAGTGGGGCCGGGTACGGGACCGTAGAGACAGACCACAGCAGGTCCCTCTCGCAGGAATGGTTAGGATGTGAACCATGGAACGGGTGGACTGCGTGGTCATCGGAGCCGGTGTGGTGGGCTTGGCCCTGGCCCGCCACTTGGCCCTTGCTGGCCGGGAATCGGTGGTGCTGGAGTCGGAGGACCGCATCGGCACGGGCATCAGCTCCCGCAACAGCGAGGTCATCCACGCGGGGATCTACTACCCGGCGGGATCGCTGAAGGCCCGGCTCTGTGTGGCGGGCAACCGGGCGCTCTACGCCTTCTGCGAGGCCCACCATGTGGATCACCGCCGCTGCGGCAAGCTCATCGTGGCCACGGACGAGACCCAGATTGAAGCCCTGCGCCAACTGCGCGCCCGGGCAGAGGTCAACGGTGTGCTGGACCTCCAGTGGCTTGACGCCGATGAAGCCAGACGCCTGGAACCAAGGCTCCACTGCGATGCGGCCCTGCTCTCCCCCAGCACCGGGATCGTGGACAGCCATGGCCTCATGCGGGCCCTACGCATGGAGGCAGAATCGGCGGGAGCTACCGTGGTGTTGAAGAGCCCCGTCCTGGGCGGGCGCTGGGCCCAGGATGGACTTGAAGTCGACGTCGGTGGCAATGACCCCATGACCCTGCTGGCCGGACGCGTCTTCAACTGCACGGGGCTCGGCGCCCTGGCCCTGGCACGGACTTTCGAAGGAATCCACGTCGACGCCCTCCCGCCCCTGCCCCAGCATTTCGCCAAAGGGAACTACTTCAGCCTGGCCGGTGCAGCGCCCTTCTCGCGGCTGGTCTACCCGGTACCCTCCGAAGGTGGGCTGGGCGTCCACCTCACGCTGGACCTGGCGGGCCAGGCCCGCTTCGGTCCCGACGTGGAGTGGGTGGATCGCGAGGACTACGATGTGGATCCCCGCCGTGCCGATGGATTTTATGCCGAGGTTCGCAGGTATTGGCCGGACCTTCTGGATGGCGCCTTGCAGCCCGCCTATGCAGGCATCCGGCCCAAGCTGCACGGCCCAGGCGAGGCTGCGCCGGACTTCCTCCTCCAGCGGGAGGATGCCCACGGCCTGCCTGGCCTGGTGAACCTCTTCGGCATCGAGTCCCCGGGACTCACGGCCTGCCTGACCCTGGCGGAGGAAGCAACGCTCTGACACGAATCGCCGGAGCATGGATGCACCCCTGCAGGTGTGGTGGCGGCAACGAAAGCGGCGGCCCCTGGAGAGGGAACCGCCGCTTCTCGGTAAAAAAGGCAGGCTGCGCTATTTTCGGGGCAGCATCGATCCGGTCTGCAGATACCGGGTGTGGAAGGCGAAGGCCTCATCGAGCATGTGCGGTGAGTGGAGGCCAGCGCTGGGATTCTTCATGGCGCGCTTCACGTAATCCCACAGCAAGGGGCGGAATTCCGGTGCCGCAGCCTTCTCGATCACCTCCCTGGCCTTCTCCTTGGGGCTCTTGCCACGCAGGTCGGCGAACCCGTACTCGGTGACGATGCCGTTCACCTCGTGTTCGGTGTGGTCGATGTGGGAGGCGAAGGGCACGATGGCGGAGATCTTGCCGTCCTTGGCGGTCGCCGGGGACATGAAGATGGTGTAGGCCGAGTTGCGGGCGAAGTCTCCCGACCCGCCGATGCCGTTCTCGATACCCTTGCCGATGATGTGCGTCGAGTTGACGTGGCCGTAGATGTCGGCCTCGACGAACCCGTTCATGGCGATGCAACCGAGGCGGCGGATGACCTCGGGGTTATTGGAGATCTCCTGCGGGCGCAAGATGATCTGCTTGCGGTACCGGTCGATGTCCTTGTTGAAGCGGACCTGCCCCTCGGGCGAGACCGAGAAGGCGGTGGCGGATGCCGCGACGAGCTTGCCCGAGTCGAGCATGTCGAGCATGCCGTCCTGGACCACTTCGGTGTAGGAGATCATCCGATCGAACGGCCCCTCGTTGAGGCCGACCAGCACGGCGTTGGCGATGTTGCCCACCCCGGACTGGAGCGGAGTGAGATGCTTGGAAAGCCGCCCGGCCTTCACCTCGCCGTCGAAGAAGTCGAGGATGTGCTGCGCGATTCGCCGGTGGATCTCTTCGGGCGGCTTGAAGGGGGCGTTCCGGTCGGGGTAGGCGCTCTCGACGACCGCCACCACCTTGCTGAGGTCGAACTTCCAGTACTTGGAGCCCTTGCGGTCGTCGGCCGCCAGGATGGGGATGGGCTGGCGCTCGCCGTGGATGGCGCTCACCGAGAGGATGTCGTGCATCCCTTCGAGCCGCTCATCCTGCCAGGAATTCACCTCGAGGATGATCTTGTCGGCGTGCTCGAAGTAGACGTTGTTGGCGCCGCAGGAGGAGGAGGGGATGGCGGTGCCGTCCTCAAGGATCTTGGTCACCTCGATGACCGCGAAGTCGAGGTTGTTCTTGCCCTTGCCGTAGTAGCCGTAGCGGACCAGCGAGCCTACGTGGCTCAGGTGCATGTCCTGGTATTCGATGAGTCCGGAGTTGATCTTCTCGCGCGTGACTGCATCCCCCTGATAGGGAAAGCGGAAGCGCTGGGCCTCCACCATGCTCATCATGGTGTCCTGCTCCGGGCCGGTTGAAGCGCCGGTGAGGACGTCAAGCTTGAGCGGCTTGCCCTTGAGACGCTCGTCGAGCGCACGCTTTGCGAGGGCGATGGGGACGGCCTTGGGGTAGCCGGCGCCGGTAAAGCCCGACATGCCGACGACAGCACCGTTGGGGATGAGTGCGGCGGCCGCCTCGGCGGACATCACCTTGGCCTGAAGCCCTTTGTGGAGAATGCGGTTCGACATCGTGCGTGCCTCCTAATTAGGGTCCTTGATGGGAAAGTAGGGAAATCATACGCATTATTCTGATCCGTTGGTAGAGATTAAAGAGTAGGCTCCGGTCTAGTTGGGCTTAGCCCTCGCCACCAAGGCACTCTCGCGGGCCAGTAGAATCACGGCGCCCACGATGAGTGCCCCGCCAAACACCCGCGTCAGCGTGATCCTCTCGCCCAGCACCGCCGCCGCAAGCAACACCGTGAACACAGGCTCGATGGTGGAAAACACCGAGGCTCGGACGGGGCCGACCCGTTTCAGCCCTTCGAAGAAGAAGAGGATCGCGAGCACGGTGCAGACGACCGCGATGGACAGCACGGCCATCCAGCCCAATCCCGTGGCGGGGGGATGGAAGCCCTTGACCGCCACCACAGCCGAGTAGGTGACGGCGGCGGAACTGGCGATCACAGTGGTGGAGGCCGTGGGGGTGACATCCTTGGGAACCCGGCTGCCCGTGAGGATGTAGATGGAATAGATCAGGGCGGCCAGCAGGCCGAAGAAGATCCCGAGGGGTTTACCGTCCCCTGCTTTTCCGATGATGAAGACGGTTCCGGCCAGGGCGATGGCCACGGCCGCAATCTGTCTCCATGTGAAGGGATGCTTGAACACAAGGCGGGAAAGCAGCGCCACGATGGCCGGATAGGTATACAGGAGCAGTGCCACGAGCCCCGCCGAGGCGTAGGTCAGGGCCGTGAAGAAGGAGAAGGCCTGCCCCGCGTAGCCGACCGCTCCGATGGCCACCAGCATGACCATGCCCCTGCCCTTGGGGAGCTTCATCCGTTTCAAGAGGAGGAGTCCCCACATCAGGATCGATGCTATAAAAAAACGCAGCAGCAGCAGGGTGGGGATGTCCACGCCGGAGGCATAGGCCATGCGCGCGAAGATCGCCATGCTCCCGAAACACAGGGCGGAAGCCAGGATGTAGATCGTGCCGACCACATGGTCACGGCGCACCCTCTGGGCGGCGGCGGTCCCGCACATGTCCACGATCGAGTCTCCTGTCTACATGGTTCGGTGTTCTGGACCTTGGGCTGGATGCCCAGTTTGAAGGCCAGTGGTGGCGAGGAGAACCAACTCCCCATTCTGGCTCTCTGAACATCATGCAGCCAGTGGTGGGGACGGAGTCTGATCGAAGTACGAGCAGGGCCTGGAATCCGCCCGCACTGATTGGGGCGGCAGGCTCTGCCTGATGGGCGGGCGACACCGCCAACTCCTCTTTGTTCGCTGATATCTGATATGGTCCATTCTTCAATCAACCCTGGTCCGAATGGCTTCTTCTGTTAGGGCCCATGGGCATTGGGGACGGCAAGGTTGTATCAGCAAAGGAGAATGCTCATGAAATTCGCATCGCTCGCCTTCGCGTCCCTGGCCCTTCTTGCTCAGGCGCAGGCACCCGCCGACATCAATCAACCCGCGAACTACTGGGCTTCGGTCTGGGCGAAGGTGCCGGAACCCATGAAGACGGCACTGGCCATCACGCCACTGGTTTCAAACCAGAGGCCACCCATGGAGATCCTGGTGAAGCCGCCGGCCAGGAACACTTCGTCCGATGATGAAGCAGGGTCGGGCAGTGGAGGAACGGAGCGGGCTCAGATAGCCGGCGGCGCACAGCAGGAACAGATCCTTGAACCAAAGTCCCTTTTTTCTGGAAAGGCCTTTGAGGTGTACTCGAGAATGCAGGCGAAGACCCTCGGTGGAGGGCTGGTTTCTCCTTCAGGTGCTTCCTTGAAGTTCAACAACTTGTGGCGCTGGCCCCCTGTTGTTACCAGGCAAGGGCTGATCACGAGGGAGGATCTCGGGGCCATGATGCTCGCGGATGCGAAGGGAACCAAGTGGGCCTTGCCTTTCAAGGTAGTAGGACCCACACCTGGAAAAGATTGGATGACCGAACCCGCGTTCTCCGAGGAGTGCCAGAAGCTTCAGGGTTTCATCCTGGCCGGTGACTGGCCCAAGGCCTTTGATCCCAGTCTCAGGAAGACCGCCCGGAAGACCTCACCAAACGAGCCACTCCTCCTGGCATTGGACATCCTTGCAGCCCTGGACCAGCCCGCCGGAAAAGAGGCTCAGATCCAGGAAGCGGCCGCAAAACTCTCTGCATTGCTGCCTCGGAATCCAGGAGCGCTCTCCCTCTGCGCTGCAGCCTACTTGGCCACCGGAAAACCTGAGTTCGCTGGAAGGCTCAGGGCCTGGATTTCGGAGATGAAACTCGTCACGCATTGACCATTGGCTCGACCCAAAAGCAACCGCATGCCGCAGTGTGGATAGCGGGTCACGGGCGCGCCGCTCACCGGCCTCATCGAGCCCATGGTCCCGACGGACTTCGAGCGTGTTCTGGCCGCGGGGCTCGTGGTGCCTGGAAGCACCATGCGAATGCTCAGCGTCTGAGAAG
>CAIXHJ010000243.1 GCA_903919165.1 uncultured Holophagaceae bacterium | reverse complement strand
TCCACTTCCTTCTGCAGCATGCCCTCGATGGCGACGAGAGTGCCCGTGAGGCTGGCGGGGCAGCTGCCGCAGGCGCCCCCATGTGAGCATCATCCGGATCATGACCTGCTTCTCGTGGCGTCCCACCAGCCCCTGGCCGCTCGTCCCTGCAGGCAGGTAAGGTTTGTTCAGACCGAGATCACCACGATCTCCGGGTCCACTTCCTTCTGCAGCATGCCCTCGATGGCGACGAGAGTGCCCGTGAGGCTGGCGGGGCAGCTGCCGCAGGCGCCCATGTACCGGATCATGACCTGCTTCTCATGGCGTCCCACCAACTCCAGGCCGCCCCCGTCCGCGGCCAGGGCCGGCAGGATTCCGCTCTCCAGCACCATGCGGATGTCCCTGAGCAGCGGATCGTTCTCGTCCTCGATCTTCGAGAACATCCGTGGTGCTGTGGGAGTAATGCCCTGGCCGCCCACGCCCACGCCCGCGGCGGCGCGGATGGGCGCGGCCAGCAGGGGCAGCATCTCGGGCCAGCCCTTGTCGTCGGTCTTGGTGACAGTGAGGAACTTGTCCTGCATGAAGACCGAAGTGACGTTCCCCACGGCGAAGAGCCCCTTGGCCAACTCGTCGTGCTCCGCGGTTTCCGCGTTGGGGAAGGACTTGGGGAAGCCCACGGCCACGGATTCCTTCAGCACGAACTTCACCGCGTTGGGGTTGGGCGTGTACTCGATCTCGGCGATTTTAGGCATGGTTATTCCGTACTCGCTTCTTCCTCGCCCTTGAGCGCGGCGTGGAGGGTTGCCCAGGGGAGGACGGCGCACTTGACGCGGCTGGGGAGGTCCTTGACGCCACTGAAGAGGGTGAGCTTACCAAGCAGAGGCGTCTGGGTGCCGGGTTCCAATTCGCCGCGCACCATGCCGCGGAACTGCTCGGCCATGGCCTCGGCTTCGGCCACGGGCTTGCCTTTCACCGCGCCAGTCATGAGGCTGGCGCTGGACACATCGATGGCACAGCCGCTGCCCTGGAACCTGATGTCCTTCACCAGGCCATCCTCGATGACCAGCGTCAGCTCCAGCTGGTCGCCGCAGAGCGGGTTATGACCCTCCGCATGGTGGGTGCAGGGCTCCAGCTTGCCGAAGTTCCGGGGCTTCCGGTTGTGCTCCAGGATGACCTGCTGGTACAGCTCGCGGGGATCGCTCATTTGAACAGCTCGATCGCATGGATCACTGCGGAAACCAGGACATCCACTTCTTCGCGGGTGTTGAAGTAGGCGAAGGAGGCCCGGGTGGTGGCGGGTACGTTGAAGCGGGCCATGACAGGCTGGGCGCAGTGGTGGCCGGCACGCACCACGACGCCTTCGCCATCCAATAGGCTGCCCATGTCGTGGGGATGGATCCCCTCCACCACGAAGGAGATCACGCTGGCCTTCCGCTTCGCGTTGCCAAGGATGCGCAAGCCGGGGATGCGCTTCAGGCGCTCGGTGGCATAGGCCAGCAGCTCGTGTTCGTAGGCGGCGATGCGATCGAGGCCCAGGGCCGTCAAGTAGTCGATGGACGTTCCCAGGCCGATGGCCGCGGCGATGGGTGGCGTGCCCGCCTCGAACTTGCCCGGGGCGGCCACGTAGGTGGTTTTCTCCCAGGTCACGGAACGGATCATGCTGCCGCCGCCCTGCCAGGGCGGCATGGCCTCCAGGTGGGCCAGCTTGCCGTACAGAATGCCGATGCCCGTGGGCCCCGAAAGTTTGTGGCCGCTGAACACGTAGAAGTCCGCATCCAGGTCCTTCACGTCCACCTGCATGTGGGGCACGGCCTGGGCGCCGTCCACCAACACGGGGACACTCTTGGCATGGGCCCTGGCGATGATCTCCTTCACGGGGTTCACGGTGCCCAGGACGTTACTGACGTGCACCACGCCCAGGATTTTCGTCCGATCCGTGATGAGCTCGTCGAGCGATTCCAGGATCAATTCACCTTCGTCGGTCATCGGAATGACCTTGATGGTGGCGCCCTTCTCCTC
>CAIXHJ010000242.1 GCA_903919165.1 uncultured Holophagaceae bacterium | reverse complement strand
GCTCCGCCCGAACGACACGATCATCCTCTACAACGCCGCCTGCACCTTCTGCAGCCTCAACCAGAAGAGCGAGGCCATGGACGCGCTCTCGAAAGCCTGGCGGGCCGGCTATCGTGACGCCGATTGGATCTGGCGCGACCCGGATCTGGTCATGCTCCAGGATGAACCGGAGTTCGAGAAGCTCTTCCCGAAGAAAGGAGACAAGCCTTAACCGGCAGGTGCCTTGGCCCCCGCCAATGCCTCACAAATTCTCGTAGGTCATCGTGACCGTCGGCGGCACCTGAAGCATTTGAACATAGTTGTCCCGCACCACATTGTTCTGGATGCTCCAGAAATAGGGAACCCGGTCACCGCTCTTGCCGCCGGGCAGGGTGTTCCCGATGTCATTGCCCATGGTGTTCAGCCGTACACCCTTCCATTTGACTTCGAACATGAAGCGCCGATTGAGCAACATGTTTGGGTTCGTGACGTAGTAGGCGTAGGACGTTTTTCCCGTGGGAGAAATGGTCACCGCGAATTCCCAGATCAGTCCGTCTTCCCCCGCGAATTTGAACTGCTTGCTCGGCGGATAGACACTGAAGGTGAAGGGAACGGTCTTGGTCTTGCCCGAATAGCTGACCGTCAGCTCCGCCGCCTGCTGGATGCCCTCCTGTATGGCCGGGCTCAAAAAGACGGGCAGCGGGACATTGCGGGTCTGTCCGCCCTGCACCTGGACATTCACCTGGGCCATGGCAAACCCTGCCGGCAGGGTCTTGGCGGTGATCTGGGCGACGACAGGCTGTTTTTCCGCATTGGTGAGCACCAGTTCCGCGCCTGACAAGGCGCCGAGCTTGCCCGAGTACGCCACCACATCCCGGTCGGACATCACGGCGATCATCCCGATCTTCAACCCTTCGAAGCGCCCTGAGACCGGGACAGAGGTTTTCCACATGCCGCCATCGAGGGTGAGGGTGGCCTGGTGATCGCCGACGAAGGGACCGTTCACCAGATCCAGTTTCGGGGCGAACACCAAGGTCACCACCAGCTCATTGCCTTCCCGGGCGAGGACCGAGAAGGGTGCGCCGGTGAGCGTGGCCAGAAGGGTTTTGGAAACATTCGCACTCATGGCGGGAGCAGCGCTCGAGCCAGGGCCGGCCAGCGTCTGGGAGCCCGTGGTCTGCCTCGATGCCTGGGTCGGAGCGGGCCGGGGGGACAAGCCCGCCGGCAGACCGAAGACCTTCACCTCGGTCAGGGTGAACGGCGAGTTCGGTTCCACAGCGACCGTGACCCGGCCCTCCCGCGGGGCCACAACCTTGACCTCGACTTGCCGGCTGTCACCGGAAAACAGGCGGCCGAAGGGCACCGAGGCCGGTACGGCTTGACCCGCGGCGATGGCGCCGCTGTTCAGCCCTGCCACGCTGGCAGCAGGCGCAGGGGCCTTGGCTGGGGGCAGTTGCTGGACCACCGGGGGAGGCGGCGCTGCCGGGGCTGGCACCTTGCGCTGCATGGCCTGGGCCCCCAGGGGAAGGACCCAGAGCATAGGCAGAAGCCATGCGATCGACAGCAGACTGCGCCTGGCAGGGGGCTCGAGCCGCAGGGTCATGTCCATCTCCTCTTGAATAACAATGGGTCAACGGCCGGGCTTCTTCGCGAGCTGCCCGGCCGCCACCCAGTCCAGTCCTGGACTGAATTGCCTTCGTTCAATTCGGCCAGGGGCTCACGCCCTTGGGGCCGTTCACCCACACGTTCAGGCCATAGGACGAACGGCTTATATCCATATCCCCCGCACCAAAGGAAGCGCTGTGGGAATGCTGCATCTGCCAGCTCACCCGGATGTTGTCACCGACCCACTCCGCATTCCAGGTACCATCCACCTGGTACGAGTCACCGTCATTTGGCAGCACCGAATAATTGAGCGACATGCTTTCGGTGGTGAAGCCCGGCCTCAGCTTGCTGAAGTCGAAGAGATCCTGGCCACCAGGAAAGACGTGGGTAGAGCCGCGGTCTACTTCAGCAGACATTCCTGAAAAATAGGAACCGGGGGATGAGTAATTTGCGGAACCTTGTGGGCCGAAGGCAATCGGGTGGCCTCCCGTATCCGTCACTTGGGCCAGATTGACTGAAGTCATGGGAATCTTCGTCAGCAGCGTGGTCTCGCGCAGGGCGTAGAACTTGAACCCGGCCTTCTGCACCATCGACGCGCCCGAGGGCACCACCACCAGGGTCACATTGCTCTGGTCCAGTTCCCCGGTGATCTGAGGAGCCACCTTCGCGACGATCTGCGTATCGCTCCAGAACTCGATCTGCAGCGCCACCTGTCCCGCGGCGAAGGCCCCGTAGATGTAGGCCTGTCCCTGCCTGTCGCCGAACATGCAGCCGGTGATCGTGTACAAGTTGAATTGCGGGTCGGGCGTGAAGACCGTGCCCTTCGTCTGCCCGTTCACCGTGGCGATGGTCGGGCGCGTGCAGGGGCCCTGGGCCATGCCCTGCCCAGCCAAAGACCGCGGGGGCGGGGCTGCAGCCGCTGGCGGGAGAACTGTACTGGACGGCAACTTCATGACGCCCGTGGCCGCACCCCTGGGGGCCATGGTGGTCGGAGCCCCCCGCGGCGTTCCCGAAGGGGGTGCAGTCCCGGGCGTTCCTGCCGGTGGGGTGGTTCCGGGCGTTCCAGCTGGTGGCGTTCCCGCGGGCGGCGTGGTGGGGACGGGGTCACTCAGCGTGCGCCCCGGCGGCAGCGTGGCAGCCCCCTTGCTCAGTCCCTTGGGCGCCAGCCGCTGGGACGACAGGATGGCAGTCCGCTCGGTTTCGGCGGCCTGCCTTTGTGTGCGCAGCGCGGCGATCATGCTGGCATGTGCCGAATTGGCGGCACGCGGGTTCGACTTCTTGGGAAGGCTCTGGACCTGCCGTGGACCCATCTTCTTGGTGGGGGATTCGCGGAGCTGCTGCGGCGCCACGGTCGACTGCGGCCCCGTGGCCGTGGCCGGATCAGGAGCCGACCCCTTCAGCACCTGGGGAGCCGGTGCGGCCCACCCCTGGGACACGCCTAGCAAGCAGGCCACACTGGCAGCGGCCAGAAACAGACGAATTGTGCATTCACGCTTGGATCGCATGGCAGACCTCCCTGAAATGGAAAGAAAATGCTAGGTGAAACAATTCGCAGTTATCAGGATGCCCCCTGCCCATCGGCCGATTTGGGATCTCTTTTCGGGAGCGCTGGCAGGATCTGCAGCTGGGCGGGTCCGCGTGCCCGTTTGCCCTTGGTGATCGTCTGGACCTCGCGCAGGCCCGTCCGGGCCGTGGGCGCCACGAAGACCTTGACCACGGCGTGGCCGGGATCGGAGAAGCGCGGCGGAGCCACCAGCGCCACATCCCTGCCAAAGTACAGCCGCACTCCGGGTCCGAACCCCCGCCCCGAGACTCGGAGTTCCACTTCCTCCCCGCGTCTCAAGGCGGCCGGGCTTATGGATTCGATCCGGGGCAGGCTGTCGGCGTCGCCCGCCCGCACGAAGTAACGGATGGTCGGGGGCTGGAAAGTCACCTCGGGTGTGAGAATCCGGAGGCTCACCAGGTGCTCGCCAAGTTCCGTGGTGGGCAGCGGCAGGAACATGCTGGTGTCGAGGGTGGCTTGACCCGCAAACCCGAGCTGGCGAATGAAGGTGCCAAGAGGCACGCCGTCCAGGGTCCACTGGGCCTGGAGCAAGCCCGTGCCTTCGTACTTGAGGTCCGCATAGGCGGCTAGGGGGGTGAACCCCTGGGTGACAGAGGCATCGGTCCTGCCATCCTCCCAGCGCACGCGCAGGAGTGAAATGGCAAAGGGCGCAGCTGGGCCTATACCAGTCACCACTCGGATCTGGGTGGGCGTGGCGGTGAACTGGCCAGACGCCATGACGGTGTAATTACCTGGTTGTTTGTACACGTGGGTGATGATGGAGCCGCCCGTCAGGGACTGGCCATCGCCGAACTGCCAGGTCACAGGACCGACCGGGACTCCTACCGGAAAGTGGAGGATCAACGTGGTGGGTGTGCCGGTGGTGGGCAACCCCGGCGTAACCGTGATCTGCTGGGCGAAGGCCACGACGGAGATGAGGAGGGCGCAGAGATATCGCATGGTGCGGTCCTCAGAAGGAGACATTAAGGATGAGTGAGGCGCGGTTGTCCGTGGCGGTGACTCCCAGGATCGGGGCGCGGGTATTGCTGCCTTTCAATCCGAGACTGGCCCGCACGCGACCCTTAAAATAGGGATCCAGGATCCAGCGCAGGGTGCCCTCCACCGTGCTGTTGGTCGAGGTCTCGCCGGTTGTGGCCACAGCCGTTCGCGAGGCACCTCCGTTCAGCAGGAGACCGAGGTAGCTGGGCACCAGGGTGAAATCCGCGTTGAGGAAGGCATTCGCAATGGTCGTCTTCTCACCACCGGGATCGCCCAGGGTGCGGGACCAGCTCAGATTCGGGGACAAGCGCAGCCAGGTGCCGGCCACGAGATTGCCGCCCATGGACAGCGTGGTGCTGGTGCCCGTCTGCGGGGCGGTGACCGGCAAGGCTGGCGGGACCGGTGGCGGAGCCATGGGGTCGGGGACGGCTGATCCTTTGATGCGGTCGTATTGGGCATTGAAGGTCAGCATGGAGGCCGGTGGCAGCATGACGTCGAACCCGGTGGTGAGGCCGGTGCGCGTGCTGTTGCTGAAGGGGACCAGGGGATCAGCCACCGTCAACGCCTCCTGCCGGGCCTGGCGGATCCCGACGCGCCAGAAGGCGGTCTGGGAAAGGGCCAGCCGGGCGTCCAGGCTCTGGGACTGGTTCCAGGCTTGGCTTTGGCCAACCTGGCCAGTGGGGTTGGTGCGCTCGTCAAGCGCCGTGGCGCTGAGGCTCCAGGTGGCGTAGCTGAGGCCGATGCTGCCATCCAGGACGCGGCGGTCGCCGACGAAGAAGGCCATGCCGATGGTGCCGAAATCCCGGCCCACATCCCGGTAGCCCAGGTGGGCACTGAAGGGGCCCTGGGTCCAGATGCTCGACAGCCGCCAAGCCTGGTCGCCCTCCTTGGGCGCGGCCCCCACCAGGTCCCGGGTGAGGAGACTGCGGGCGTACTCGCCCGAGAGGGCGAGCCGGCTTTCGAAGAAGCGCCCATCCATAACCAGGGCGCCGGTGGAACCATCGCGAATCAAAGGTGCGTACGACGTGCCCAGGTTGGTCGCGATGGAAGGATCATCCTTCCCCGTGAGGAAGACCAGCTTGGCCCGCACTGTGTTGTTCCACCAGGTGTAGCCGAGGGAACCACCGTACAGTTCGTTCCCGGCCACGGGCCAGACCAGGCCCCGGGTGCCTGGGAGTGCCTCTGTCCCCAGGGCAAACACGTGGGCGCCCAGCTGGGTTCCGGCGTAGGCGTAATCCAGACCGCGGCGCCCACCCCCGGCCAGTGTAAATTCCGATTCCTGGACCTGCTGATCCCCGGCCTGCAGCTTGTGATGTCCCGTCGCGTAGATGGCCTGCAGTTCCCCTAGGCTCCAGCGATCCTGTGGGTTCACGGGCTGATCCGTGTAGACCAGGCGGCCATTCAGGATGAGGTGCGTATCTCCATCGTCCTTGCGCGTGGTGAAGCGCACCTGGCCGGAAGCCAGCAGCCGCTGTTCCCCTTCTGCCGCCATCTTGTGATGGAAGATATCCTCGCCGCTGAAGTCCACCGCCACCGGAAACGGCACCGCGCCGCCGGGTTTGCCCTGGGCGCCCGCAGTACCTCCGGCCGGAGACTGCTTTCCGCCTGGGGTCTGAAGCGTGGCCAGCTTGCTCGGGGCGTCCGCCGGGAGGTACTTGATGCCTGAGGGCGTCTTCAGGGCCGCATAGCATTCCAGCCGCGTGCCGGAGGGCACGGGCGCTTCCATATCCCCTTCGAAGGCGCCATCGGGCTTGGCCTCCAGGTTGAAGCTGTTGAACTCCCCTTCACCCACGGTCCGGTAGAAGATCACCACCCACTCAGTCCCCGGTGGCGCAGCCGCGCGACCATGAATCGGGGCATCCTTGGCCGCGGGAGCGGCCAACTCAAGACCTTCGATCTTGACTGAAGTGGGTTCTGAGGTCGGAGCGGCTCCACCCGGCAACTGGAGCGTATTGAACCGCATGGGGGCACCCTGCGGAAGATGCTGGGTGCCCATCGTAGTCCGTAGGTCCGCGTAATACTGGATGTGCGCCCCGGGGGGAAAGTCCCCCCGAAGCTCCCCTTCGAAGGTGCCGCCGGGCCTCGCTTGCAGGTTGATGCTCAGGAAATCTGTCTGGCCCTCGATCCGGTAGAACAGCACGACCCCATCGGTGCCCCTGGGGGCCACGACCTTCGCCGCAAGCGGTCCGCCTGCGGTCACGGGTGCCCGCAACTCTACGCCGTCCCCGGGCACGAACTGGGCGTGGAGTAATCCTGCACTCGCGACCAGGAGGAACATCGAACGGTGGCTTGAATGGAACACGGGCGCCTCACACTGCCATTAGTGCTGAACTGTGGTACCGGGGTGGCGGTCCCGCAAGTTGAACCACTGCCCCGATCCGGATGAGAAGAGTGCCTATCGAAGTGCTATTGGACGGCGGGCAGCTCCCCCAGCCGTCCGTTGATGACGGGATGCCCTTCGATGATGATGCCGACCTTGCGAAGCAGCTCCGGGTCCTTGGCGAAGCGGACGCGGGCCTCGGCCAGCATCGCGCGCTTCTCCGCGGCGGATTCGGTGGCGGTCTTCCCGGCGAACCGGCGTGCAATCTCCGCATCCATCTTGGGCTTGGCTGAGGGATCGAGCTTGACTGGAGCGGCCTTCAGGCGCTTGAAGTCCGCCCAGGGACCCTTCAGCTTCGCGTTCATCTGGGTACCCACGGTGCGCACGGTCAGCTTGGTGGCACTGAGGCGGGCGAAGGGGGCCGCGATCATGGTCTTGTGCTTGTTGAGATCGAGGGCGACGATGCCGGATGCATGGGTGGCCAGGGCCACATGGGAGACCAGTGCACGGGAGTCCACCCGTTGCGGCGGCATCACCTTGTTGAGCCCTTCCAGGGCGGCCCTGTTCCGGTTCTTCTCCAGCTTCTGCATCGCATCCGCAACCTTCTTGGCGGCGGCGGACCTGTCCAGGACATCCTGCAGCGGCTGGTGGGCCAGGTTCAGGGTGGCGGTGGCCTGGGACATGACGGCGTCATGCACCTGGTTCATGGTGGCAATGACCTGGTTCGTCACCTGGTTGATGGCATCGTCCACGATGCTGCCGGGATCGAAGATCCGCTCAGGATGCGCCAACAGACCGTTCAGCATGTTGCTGAGGACCCGGAGCGGGGCCATGAGGGCATTCTCGGCAATCCCGGCCGCGGAGCCGACGGCATTCGCCACCTGCTGCTCCGCCTGACCCGCGAACTGGCGGACCTGATTGAGGGGCGCCGTGATATCGGGCCGCAGGCCATCGATGGCATCCTTGGCGCGCCGAAGGGCATCCATGATGTCCTTGGGGTCCGCCGGAATATTGGCCAGGACCACAGCGCCCGGGGCCGTTGTGCCACCCGACAAGGCAGTTCCCGCCGGGGCGGGTGCAACGCCACCGCCAGCAGGCTTCCCGAGCGCCGGGGCTGCCTTGCCGACACTGGCTCCACCAGCCTTGGATGCCGCGCCAGCCTGGGCGGCAGGTGCACCGACAGCGATGCCGGGCTGCGCTCCGGTGGCCAGGGCAGGAACCGTGGCGCCAGCCCTAACCGCCACCACTGCAGGCCGGGAGGCGTCATTGACGACGGTCGCGGCCAGCTGGGCCGCGGCATTGAAATCGGACTCGGCCTGGCTCGCCAAGCCCCGGATGTCATTGGCCGCATTGCCGAGTTCGGTCCGGGCCAGGTTCACCACATCCGAGACCTGGCTGGCCAGGGTGTTGATCAGGCGAGCCACGTTGTCGGCGATGGTCTTCACCAGGTTGACCAGGCTCTCCAACGCGCAGCTGAGTCCACCGGTGGCCACAGCCTCGATGCAGCTCCAGGTGTCATCACAGCAGGCCCGGAGCGGGCTGGCGAGAGGGATGCAGGCCAACACAGCCACGGCGGCAAAGGCGCTAATGCGGCGTTTCATCGGTGGTCCTCCAGGGTCCTTGCCCAGTCCAGCCAAGGACAGGAATCCACCACCAAGGGTAGTCCGTAGCCAAGTCAGAGTGAACGGTTCAGGGAACGATCAGTAAGGTGTGGGCCGATATTCAACCAGTCCCATCGAACCGTCAAGGCCATTTCGGCCTTTTTCGAATCAATCCAGCCTGAATAGTCCCCCCAGGTTGATTTAAACGTCATACCCAAGAATGCGTCATCTGCAGGCAGCAGAGAGGAGGCCTGTCGCTGAGCAGATAACCCTGTTGTTACTTGATAACCACCGAATCCCCGACACGAATGACCCCACCCTCCAGGATCTCGGCCCGCAGCCCACCGCGATGGACGAGTCCCGGTAGGATCTGGGGCTTGCCGGTCATGCGGGCCAGATCGCCACAGGGTTCACAGAGTTCGTGTCCACGAAGGTGCGCTTCGCCCACGGTGAAATCGCGGCCCACCAGATGGTTCAGCGCCACGCCGCGGGTGACGAGGTTGCGGCGCGTCTCACCGGGCGTCAGCTTGAGGCCCTGTTCCAGCTCTAGCGCCTCAATGGCTTCAGCTTCGATGAGCGTGATCTGGCGGCCGGGTTTGTCCTTCGCG
>CAIXHJ010000241.1 GCA_903919165.1 uncultured Holophagaceae bacterium | reverse complement strand
CTTCCGGGTCGAGGCTGTGGCGCCGCAGGATTCAACGGTACTGCTGTTGGGTGAAACGGGAACCGGCAAAGGACTGGTGGCCCGGGCCATCCACAGTAGGAGCCTGCGCAGGCAGCGTCCCCTTGTCATCGTCAACTGCACAGCCCTTCCCGGCAACCTGATCGAAAGTGAACTCTTCGGGCGCGAGAAGGGCGCCTTCACTGGTGCCAGTTCCCAGCAGTTGGGCCGGTTCGAATTGGCCGACAAGGGCACCATTCTGCTGGATGAGATCGGTGATCTGCCTTTCGAACTCCAGGCCAAGCTGCTGCACGTCATCCAGGAGGGCGAATTCAGCCGCCTGGGAAGCGCCAGGACAGTGAAGGTCGATGTCCGGATCATCGCGGCCACCAACCGGGACCTGTATGAGGAAATACGGCTGGGCCGATTCCGGGAGGACCTGTTCTACCGGCTCAACATCTTCCCCATCACTGTGCCCCCGCTGCGGGATCGCAAAGAGGACATCCCTCTGCTCGTGGATTATTTTCTGGATAAATTCAACCGCAAGCTCGGCAAGAACATCAGGACCGTCACGAACGGCACCATGAGCGATCTCATGGCCCACGCCTGGCCCGGCAATGTGCGGGAGCTGGAAAGCGTCATTGAAAGAGCCATGATCATCTCCAGGGGCACGACCCTGCAGGTGCTGGACCACTTCAGCGTCCCTACTCCGGCGGGGCAGCAGGAAGAAGGAATGCCTCTGGTCGACATGGAGCACGACTACATCTGCCAGGTGCTGCTGAAAACCCACTGGAGAATCGAGGGCAGCAACGGAGCGGCCCACATTCTCGGCATGAACCCAAGCACCCTGCGTGGCCGGATGCGAAAAGAGGGCATTCGCCGCCCCTGAACGGACCGGGTGTCCGTCGCATTTGACGATTCCGCTCCATGGCACGGCGGGCGGGACCAGGCCTTGATCCGTACCGCCAGGCCTGGATCAATCAAGATGAACAGCTCTATGAATTAAGGTCTATTCAGGCTCTTTATTGCCATTGGCATGCGACTTGATGGTTTCCCGTACCAGATCCACAAGGAGCTGGTGCCATGTCTTGGACGCCACTTTCGGCTCATCTGAACTGGATGGAATAATGCCCGTCAGAGAGAACTCCCCATCGAAACACCCTTCTTCCTTCTCAAGGCGGAGGGCCGACACTGAAAGGCTGGAGGCCCAACTGGCGGAATGGACCGCGATCATCGCGCAATTCAGGGCCAGGGCGAAGAGGTCAGCGACGGACACCGGGATCGCCTTCGACAGGACTGCGGATGAGCTGCAGTTCCTGCGCAACGAGGCAGGCGTCCAGGTCATGCTTCTGAAAGGTTCTGTTGACCTCGATTGGGAGGACTCGGTGTCGGAGTTGAACCGCCAATGGGGACATATCCGGACCACCTTTCAGCAGGCTGAAGCCAGATTCTGAAGGGGATTCAGATGCGGTCCATGGATGGGGAACTTGGCCTGGATCAGGGTGTTGGATGGGCAGGAAATCCGATGTGAGAGCGGGCGTCATGAAGGCGCCATTTTGTCATTGGATGAGAAGGGCGGTTACCCTGGGGCCCAACCCCCAGGAGACGCAGTTCGAGCCCCCCCCGAGGAACCGCTTGCAGCCGCCCACGGCATACCCAGACCCACCCGAGGCCCTTCGCCAGTCCCGAGGCTGGCTGTGGCAGGCCATCGGACGGGCCTACCTGCGGTTTTCGGGCTGGCGAATCGAAGGCACCTTCCCGACTGATCCCAAGTGCGTCGCCATCGTGGCCCCCCATACCTCGAACTGGGATTTCTCCCTGGGCGTGGCCGTGGTCTTCGCATTGGAGCTACGCGTGTCCTGGCTCGGCAAGCACTCCCTCTTCAAAACCCCGCTCAAGGGGTTCTTCCAGTGGCTGGGCGGCATCCCGGTGGATCGCAGTGCCAGTCACGGCGTGGTGGCTGCTTGCGTGAAGGCTTTCGAGACGGCCCCTGCCCTCATGCTGGCCCTGGCGCCGGAGGGCACGCGCAAGGGCGTGAGCCGATGGAAATCGGGCTTCTACCTGATCGCTGCCGGGGCCGGGGTGCCCATCCTGCCCGTGACCTTCGACTACCGGGACCATGTGGTCCGGCTGATGCCCATGTTCAGGCCGACCGGGAACCTGGAGCGGGATCTGCCGCTCATCCAGGCCCAGTTCAGCCACGCCCATGGCCTCAAGGTGCGCCCCGGTGAATAACTGAGATCTGTCGTTCTGTTTCATACTCCGAAAGCGCAACTTTCGGAGCCATGTGGACACCAAGAGAAACCCTCACCGCACTCTTGTCCTGGGAGGCGGGATCTCCGGTCTTCTGGCGGCTTGGCATCTCCATGCGCGGGGTATCGAGGCCGAGGTCTGGGAAGCCTCAGAATCTCCAGGTGGCTGGGCGCAGACCCTCTCCTGGCCCGGTCCTGCGGGCGAGTCCGGTTTCCTGGAACGCGGCCCGCAAGCCCTGCGGGTGAGTCGTGCCAGCGCCCTGGATCGGCTGCTGCGTGACCTGAATCTGGACCTGCGTCCCTCCAGTCCCAAGGGTCCTCGCTGGATGGGAAAGGACGGACGGCGACAGCCCAGTCCGGCCACCTTCGCGGGCCTGCTGCGGGTCCCCGGACTCGGCCTTGGCGGCCTGGCGCGGATGCTGCTGGAGCCCTTCATGCCTATCGGCAGCGGTGCTGAGGAAACACTGCGCGACTTCTTCGTTCGCCGCCTGGGCGATGGTTTCACCCGGGAACTGCTGCCAGCCCTGGCGGCAAGTGCTCTGGCGGCACCGCCGGAGCGGATCGGCCTGGAGATGCTGCCGCGCCTGCGGCGCCTGGAGGACCGGGGCGGCCTCCTGATCGGCGGCCTGCGAACGGGCCTGGAGCGCACCCGCCTGCCTGTGGGTGGAACGGGTGCTCTCGCACGGGTCCTCACCGCCCAACTCGGGTGCGTCCAGATCAGTCGTCCCGCCCGGGTTCTAGAGCCCCTTCCCGGTGGGCGCTGGCGGGTTCACGGTAATGGCGTGGCCTCCGACGCGGAGGTCATGGTGTTGGCCCTTCCCTCCCGACCGGCGGCCGACTTGCTGAAGGCCGTGGCGCCCGAAGCCGCGCGAATCCTGGAGGCCATTCCCCGCCTGGATCTCCGCGTCTGGCACAGCCGCCATGTCATGGTGAAGGGCTGGGAGCGGGGCATCGGCCTGCTCATCCACCCACCCGAGGGACGCGGCCTGCTTGGCGCCGTGTCCTTCGCGTCCGAGGATCCGAGGGGCGTGCCGGGCCTGCTCCAGCTGCGGACCTATGTGGGTGGCGCCTATCCGGTGGAACCCTCACTGAAGGCCTGGCCCGGCGTCTTCGGGGAACTCCGACGATGGCTGCCGGAGCTGCCAGACCCGCTCCAGGTGCGGGAGGAGCTCTGTCCTGCGGCCTTCCCCCTACTGGAACCGGGCCATGGCGCCCGAGTGGCCCGGGTACTCAAGGAGCTTCCAGCAAACCTCCACTGGATTGGCGCGGAGCGCTTCGGCCCCGGCATACCGGACCTTGCCGAGGGCATCGAGGCTTGGGCGCGGAATGTGACATTTCAATGATCGGCGTGGCTCAACCGAGGTGTTGAGATCAGAAACTGAACCCGCAGATGACACAGATTTCGCAGATGGGCGCGGCTCCGGCTCCACCACTGAAGCCACGCTTGCGAAGCGAGACCCCAAATCAGTCAACGATCTGCCTTTTCAATTTGTGTGAATCTGCGAAATTGGGGACCCAAAATCATCATCTGCGCCGTCTGCGCCATCTGCTTCATCTGCGTCATCAGCGGTCGCATGCTTTTCAAAGGAAGTGCGCCGATTGGCAGGCACGTCTATTTCAGAGTGAAGGCCACGACAGCACCCTTCGCCTGCCCGGTCCGCACCTGGAAGACCCGTTCCGGATCAGCCTTGGCGGTGTCGAGGAGCCAGGCGAGGGCGCCCTTGGCGCGGGCATCCCCGAGCTGGGCGAGGTCGGCGGGATCGACCCTCAGCTTGCCGAGCAGGCGTTCCTCCATTTCCGCCGGGGGCGGCGGGGGCGCAGGCTTGGCGTCCTTAGCCTCTTTGGGGGCCGGGAACGCGGCGTCAAAAGCAACCTGGACCCAGCGCTCCCGTTCCGCGACGGGGACGGGGGTCTCCTCCACCGACTTCAGCGTCGTTGCCCGTGTGCGCCGCAGCAGGGCCTCCAATGCAGCCTTGCGCAGGGCTGCGCCGTCCTGGTCCGCATCCACTCCGCCCTCCGCCTCAAGTTTAAGCTCCGGCCGCTCCTGGAGCGCCTTGGCGAGCGCCTGCAGCTTGGGCGTGGCGGCGGCATCCAAGGCGCTGGAACCCGGTGCGTAGGCCAGGCTGCTGAGGTCGCCCGCGCCGCCCCCAAAGAGGTTGCCGATCAGCGTGAAGGGCGAGGTGGCAATCTTCCCCAGCAGCCCGAAGATGGCCTTCCACACGAGCTTGCCGTACTTCACGTCGGGATCATCGAGGCTGCCCTCGATGGGCAGGTCGAAGGCGATGACGCCCTTCCGGTCCCGGAGAATGGCCAGGCCCAGCTTCACGGGAAG
>CAIXHJ010000240.1 GCA_903919165.1 uncultured Holophagaceae bacterium | reverse complement strand
GTGCCGCGCAATGTCTTCACCGCCGGATGGTTGGAGAGCCAGCGCAGCAGCTCGCCTCCGCCGTAGCCCGAGGCACCAAGAATCAAGACATCGATGGAGGGCATGATTACCTCAAATAAAACACTGAATGTTTAACCGCAGATGACGCAGATGGCGCAGACGGGAAATAAAAGCCGGGCTGTTTGTTTATCTGCGAAATCTGCGTCATCTGCGGTTTCAAACAAAAATCCTTAAGCCTTCGCTGCGATCTTGGGTTCGATGAGCCCCAGCACGAACCTTCCGAGGGCGTCGGCATCGGCCCGGGCGTTGCGTGCGGGCAGGCCCAGTGTGGCGACGAAGCGCTCGCCCACCCGGTTGTCCGTGGCCGGTCCCGCGATGAGGTCGGCCTGGATGCCGAAGGCGGCTTTCAGGTGGTGGACCGCCCCAGCGACTCCGACGGGATCGTTGGCGCAGAGGATGAAGGTGCCGCTGAGGGCCTTCAGCTCGGCATCCCCGAGAATAGCCTGCACGCCGTACTCACCCATGATGCCGTCGCCGGTCTCGGCTACGATGACGTCCACGCCGTGAGCCGCCAGCTCCGAGAAGATGACGCGGGAAACGCCCGCCGCACTGCCCGCATCCGTGCACACGATACCCGCGTCCGTGAAATCCAGGGCCACTTCGGCGCCGTAGTCGCGCATGGAGAGCGCGTCGCGCATGAGGGAGACGCCGGTGAGTTTGCAGGCTCCAACTCTGTAACCGGCGCGGCTGAGCTGGCGGATGGTGGCGCAGGCGGCGGCGGTCTTGCCCGAGTTCATGCAGGTGCCCGCCACATAGACCACGGGGCAGTGCGGCGACAGGCCTGTGCCCTTGAGGGAGCCCATGCGGATGTGGGCGGGCTGTCCAGCGCGCGACTGGAATTCGGGAAAGACCAGCACCTGGCCCAGCACCTCCAGCTCGAAGGGCTTGCCGACGTCGGGGTTGTGGGAGAGGCAGTGGCCGATGACCCCCCCCATGTTCAGCAGGTTCACCGAGTCGCCGGGCTTCAGCGACACGGGCATGACGCCCTCGTAGCCCTGGAGGGCGTTGCGGTGGCCCAGCGCGCCCACGAGGATGTCGCCGTCATGCAGCGTGCTCATGCGGCCGTGGGGGTCCTCGAGCTGGTTATAGGTGGTCTTCTCACCCTTGATTTTGCAGGCGATGACAGAACCCTCCTCCACCAAGATCTCGTTGGAAAGAGTGAGCGTACGACCCAGCCGCAGGTTGCGGGTGACCGAGGCGAGCTTGTCGACGTGGATTCTCATGGGGGACTCTTCAAGAAAAATATTCACCACGAAGACGGAAAGACCACGAAGAAAGGCAAAAAAATAAATCAGTATTCGTGGTCTTCCTGTCTTCGTGGTTAATCAGTTGCTTTTGGCTTTCAAGGTCAGTGTCTGCTGAACCCCGAAGATCTTCGCGAAACCTGCGGCTTCGGCGCCGGTCCAGAGCTTATTGGCTTCGCCGTAGGTGGCGATCCGGGGATCCATCAGGGAGTAGGGCGACTGCACGCCTTCCACCACGAAGGTGCGGGGATGCAAGGTGAGGCGCACCTCACCGCGGACGCGGTCCTGGCTTGACTCCAGGAAGGCCTCGAGGTCTCGGGCCAGGGGATCGAAGAAGTGGCCTTCGTGGAGCAGGCTGCCGTAGAGGTTGCCCAGGCTCTCTTTCCAGAACAGCTGCTTGCCGCTGAGGACCAGCTTCTCCAGTTCTCGGTGGGCCCC
>CAIXHJ010000239.1 GCA_903919165.1 uncultured Holophagaceae bacterium | reverse complement strand
CGTGTGGGCGACGTCAAGGAACCTTGTGCATCAGCGACAACTAACTTTGTGCATTTAAGGGGGCCGAGGCGGAGCCGATGGCCTTACCAAATTTCAGGCGAAGGTCCGGCCGAGCGTGGGTGATGGTGTAGTTGTCGCTGGGTGACGACAACTACGACGACAACCGCGCCGACGACAATTACCTTTCCCCATAGACGGGGGCGAGATGAAGCCGATGCCCTTGCTGATTTCAGGGCGGTTATGTCAACGACAATTATCTTTGTGCATGCTGCTGATGGCTTTGGCGCAGGCCCCTGTGGGAAACGCGCAGCGTTTTCCAGCCGCGAGGCCGAGGGAGGCGGGTTTCCTGTGGGCAGGGGGGCGGAGCCCCGCTGTCCATCAGGAAATCCGCGCCCGAGCAGGGGCCGGCGCAGGGGGGGTCTGGGGGGGATCAGACCGTTGTGGATTCCGCTTCGTTCGGCATTCTGGCTTTCGCCGCCTCGGCCCGGAAGCTCGGTCCCGTGAGTTCGAGGATGACGCAGTGGTGGATCAGCCTGTCAATGGCCGCCGCCGTAGTCATGGGGTCCTTGAAAATCCGGTCCCACTGGGAGAACACCAGGTTGGAGGTGATGATGACGGTCCGGCGCTCGTAGCGTTCGGCCAGGAGGGTGAACAGGACCTCCATCTCGTCCCGGTTTTGCTGGATATACCCAATATCATCAATGATAACGGCGTCGAAGGCGTCTAGCCGATGGAGTTCCTTCTCCAGCCCATAGGTGTCCCGTGCCGCTAGCAGCCGCTGCACCAGGGCGAACGCCGGCGTGAAATATACCTTGTAGCCCTGCTGGATCAGCTCGGTGCCCAGGGCGCATACCAGATGGCTTTTGCCCCGCCCAGGCAGGCCGAAAGCCAGCAGGTTCTCCCCCCGGTCCACGAACCCTCCCTCCAGAAGCGCGGGTAGTTGTCGTCGCACCTTGATCGGCAGAACGGCCTGATCCAGGGTCGCCAGGGTCTTGCCCACAGGCAGCTTGGAGGCCTTGAGCACGCGCTCCAGGCGCTTCTGCCGCCGCTGCTCCAGTTCCACTTCCAGGACGTGATGCAGGAACCGCTCGAAGCCCCAGCCCTCCTTCTCGGCCCGGATGGCAGCCTCGGCGAAGTTCGCATGCACTCCGGGCAGCTTCAGTTCCCGCAGCATCTCGCCCAACTTGTGCCGGCTGTCTTTGCTCATACGGCCTCCGCCATCATGCCCGGAGTGAGGCAGTCAAAGTCGATCAGCGTCACTTCCAGGGGCGCCATCTCCGGGACTTCCGTGGGCCCCTCCAAGTTCATGAGCTTTTTCACCGCCTCCGGGCTGGGGCATTGGCCGGCCTCCATCAGCAGGCTCAGAGCGGCCTCCACATCGGCTTCCAGGTTCTTGGAGGCCAGGTGGAGGAGCCTCAAGTAGTCGACGTCGGCTTTGTGATCGCCCACGGCCTTCTGGAGCGCGCTCATGGCCCTATGCCATACCGGGCTCAGAAACAGGTCCTCCTTGAATCGGAAGCAGCGGAAGGCCCCGGGCTTCCGGAGCATGGCGTCGACGACATGGCGGTAATCGATGTGGTGGCAGTTCCTCCCGATCAGCCGCGGCATCTCTAGGACCAGCTGGCCACTGTGCCAGACCTCCAGCCGCATCTCGTAGAGCCGGACCCGGACCTGCTCGCCGATGAGTCGGGGGGGCACGGAATAGGTGTTCCGTTTCACCACCAGGATGCTCTCGCTGGTCACCTTGGTCGGGATCTCGTCGAACTCCAGGAAGGCCGCCACCGAGAGCGGCCTCATGGCGGCCAACTCCTCGGCCACCCGGGGCCGCCGCCGCTTGTTGTGGCTCCGGCAGATGTCCTGGGCCCAGCCTTCCCATGCCTCGACCGATGGGAAATCCCGGTTCTCGCGCAGCAGCAGGTGCTGATTGAGCCTGGCCTTCAGCGCGCCGTTGCTGGCCTCCACGTCGCCGTTCTGCTCCGACTTCCCGATGCCGATCGTCCGGGGGGTCATGCCGTAATGCTTGTTCAACTCCAGGTAGTCGGCGTTGAAGTCCCGGGTCCACTGGGTGGCCGGTTTCCCGGCGGCGTCCTCCTCGGGCTCGTCCGCGGCAGCCCGCACGTGGGTGGCGGCTGTGGAATTGTCGGTCTGGTGAAACCGGGGCACCCGCCCCAGTTGGACGAGGGCTGCAGGAACACCCCTGCGCAGGGCCAGCATCGATTCGGACCGGGAGACCGTTATCCAATCCCAGTTCGAATAAGGCAGCACCACGTGGCAAAGCATGTGGGGGAACGGCTGCCCCAGGATGGTCACGTCCAGCTCCGTGGCCCAGGTGAAGTCCGTCTGCATGGCCTCGCCGGGAACGTGTTCCTGGCGAAAGAAGACTTCCTTGTCGGGGCCGTGGTGGGCCCGCCAGACCTTCACCCGCCGCTGGAACGTCCGCAACTGGCCCTCGTCATAGACGCCAGGCCGGAGCAGCATCAGGTGCTCGAACAGGGCCCGCGCCTGGAGCGTGGGCGCAAGCTTCAACCGGGTCTCGAGCTCCGGCCAGTCGGCCGCGAACGGGTCAGGCCGCGTATCCCAGGTCCTGACCCTTTTCAGGTCCGAAGGGAATTGGCCCATCTTGAGGTATTTCCTGGCCGTGTTCCGGTGCATCCCGACGCGTAGCGCCGCCACCTCCACGCAACCGAGCTTGGTCATTTCTTCGCGCAATTGTCTCACCTGCTGGTCTGTGACCCGGGCCATGGCTACGCCTTCCTGCGCCCACCTGGTCGCAGCTCAAACGTGTCATGAAACCGCCCGGTTCAGCGCTACCCCATGCACTGGTGTAGTTGTCGCTGACGCACTCCACACAGTGTCGTCGCCCAGGCATGGCATCCATCGCGTTGATGCATAGATTCATGAGCGCATGGCTGAGGCTGCCGATATCCCCATGGACCCACAGG
>CAIXHJ010000238.1 GCA_903919165.1 uncultured Holophagaceae bacterium | reverse complement strand
GGGTGCATGACCGTTTATGCGGTGAGTCGGAGGCGGTTTTGACCCACGGCGCGGCCACGAGGACGATGGGCATAGAATGCCTCGGCTCGACCATCCTCGCTCAGGTACGCGGCGCGACCCTGCAAGATGGCCTCGGCCCCACCCTCAAGCCAGAACTTCTCGGTGCCCTTGACCCGCTGGTTGAACTGCTTGATCAACGATTCCACAAGGGTGCTGGTCACCGGCAGCCCCTCCCGACGGTATCGCGCGTAGTCCATGCGTTGGGCATTGTCGTTGACATATTCCAGTACCGACGAGAGGACCTTTCGCGGATCGCTGTTGGGGGCTTCCTTCGGCGGTGGTCCCAGACGATTCACCTGTTCCCGCAACGCCGCCTGGATCTGCGGCACGTGCCCCGCCCAGGCCGCTCGCAGCAGTTGTTCATACAGCCGCCAAGCCCGAAACGTTCCTCGGGAGCCCAGATCCTGATAGGCCGCCACGGCCGCCGCATACAGATGGACCAGCAGGTGCAGGAAGTCCAAGATCTGCTCCCAGCCGGGAAAGTGCATCTGCCCCAGCGGCTCAATCCAATTGCCCCCGTCGCCCACCACCGCCCGATGCGCGGCCTGATAGAACCCCCGACGCATCGCCTCGGCCGCCACCATCCAGCCGAACCCCTCGGTCCCCTCCATCGTGGCGACCGCCGTGCGAACCAGACGTTCAGGATGCTCCACAACCGCTTCGGCCACCAGCGGCGTATCCGCCTGGGCGGCGGTAGGACGCGTGGCGGAAATCCCGCGAACCTGCTCCATCTCCTGGCACAGCCGCACCACCCGCGGAGGATTCAGAAACACCGGCGGCGGATCGGGTTGCGGGTCTTGCACGCTGGCCATCGACGTGTACGTCTGCAAGCATCCGACCTTCGTATCCGACCAGTGCGGCGTGCGGACCCCGGGAGGCCCATCGTCGGCACGCAGGCGAATCTTGCCCGCATCCAGGTGGATGGCCGCCACCTGGGGCGGCTGTCGATAGGCCGGTCCCAGGTCTCCTGCCTTCATCTGCTCGACCTGCTCGTCTCGCTGCTGGGCCCGCTCACGGCCCAGCCGTTCGGTGAGCCGTTGCACGTGCTTGGCACTGATGGGCAACTCCCCCACGCGGCCCAACATCTCCGCTGCTTTCCGGAAGGATTCCTCATTCGCCCCGGCGTACTCGATCTTGAGCAGCAACGCCGCACTGTAGCCTTCGGTGCCCAGGGCCAATCGCTCATCCAGGAGGGAAAAAAATCGTCCGACAGCGCGGACAACGGACCGCCGTTCGGCGGTATTCGATCTTGCCTCGTCGGGTCATCAACTCCCGGACCGCCGACGGAGCGGACCGATCCGATTCCTCCTGCACCGGCCCGTGGCAGATCGGACAAGGTTGTTCCACGCCAGCTTCGCCCAGCGGGTCCTGGCCGACATGTTCGGCCATCAGCCAGCGGGCCAGTTCGTCCGTCACCTCGCAGGCCCGCTCCTCCCGCTCGGCAAACGTCACCAGACCATTTTGTCCGTCCGACCCAAACATTCGATGAAAGGCCGCCTCTGCCAACGCCACGAACTGGGCTCGCTTACGATCCAAGACATCCGCTGTCATGTCCAATCCTCCCTGAACCCCCGGTTACGGGAAGCCCAGACCCGACCTCGCCGAGCAGGGTTCCCTCTCCCCTCTCTATCGGCCAAATCACCCCCGCAACTACGGTCATGCACCCGTTGGCCGGGCATATATGGCACGTGCTGCGGAAAGACGATATGGGCGACGATGCGAACGAGCGGTACTTCCAGGCACTGCGAGTTCTCACCGTGGCCGATTGGCGAAAGAGCACCCCCTGACCCACGACAAGACCGGGGGCCGTTCCTGTCGCGTGATACGCTCGTGATGCCGATCCGCCATCTCACGTCTCTTCCACACTGGCCACGTACCGCCCGTGGCCCTGGAACACCTCGACGCGGCAATCCAGAAGCCGGCTCAGAGATC
>CAIXHJ010000237.1 GCA_903919165.1 uncultured Holophagaceae bacterium | reverse complement strand
GGGACTGGACGACCCCTGAATGGATGCCGGAGACCAGCACCACCACCCGGTTCTTGCGGGGGCTGATGAAGTCTGCGCGGCTACCGGCCAGGATTGACTTCACCCGGATGTAGTGGCGATGGATTTTGAAGAAGGTAAACACCATGGCGGGCACCAGCAGCACCACCACCCAGACGCCGTGGACGAACTTGGTAGCGATGATCACGCACATGACCAGGAAGGTGGTCAAGGCGCCAAGGCCGTTCACGCCAGCCTTCATCCGCCAATGCTTGCTCCCTTCCTTTTGCCAGTGCAGCACCATGCCCGACTGGCTGATGGTGAAGCCGATGAACACGCCCAGGGCGTAGAGGTCCAACAAGTGGACTTCGTGAGCGTGGAAGACCACCACCAGCACGGCCGAGGCCAGGCTGAGGATGATGATCCCGTTGGAGAAGACCAACCGATCGCCTTGGCTGATGAATTGCCGGGGCAGGAAGCCGTCCCGTGCGTGGAGGGCCGCCAGCCGCGGGAAGTCTGCATAGGAGGTATTGGCCGCAAGGGCGAGGATGGCCGTAGTGAAGAACTGCTGGGCCAGGTAGACCAGCCGCCCTAGGTGGGAGTCCCCGTAGATCTTGTGGCCCAGCATGGACAGCAGGGACTCGGACAGCTCCTCGCTGTGGGCCAGGTGGTAGTGGTTGGACAGATAGGTGATCCCGAGGAACATGGTCCCCAGGAGTATGACCATGGTGGTCATGGTCTTGGCGGCGTTCTGGGAGACGGGATCCTTGAAGGCGGTGACACCGTTGCTGATGGCCTCCACCCCCGTCAGGGCGGTGCAACCGGCTGCATAGGCCCGGGCGAAGAGCCAGATGGCCGCCCACTTGGTCAGGTTGTTCACGTGGAGGGTCTGGACCTGGATTTGTTCGATGAGCTGTGCGTCCGTGTGGGTGAAGGCCCGGAACAGACCGATGCTGACCATGACCAGGATGAGGACCACGAAGCCGTAGGTAGGCACGGCGAACACTGCCCCGCTTTCCTTGACGCCCCGCAAGTTCATCAGGCCGATGAACGCGATGATCAGCAGCGCCAGGGCCACGCGATGGGGTTCCATGACCGGGAATGCGGAGGTGATGGCGGTGACACCGGAGGACACGGACACCGCCACGGTCAGGATGTAGTCGATGAGCAGCGAGGCGCCGGCGGTCTGGGCGGCCATCTCGCCCAGGTTGTCCTTGGCGACGAGGTAGGCACCGCCCCCGGAAGGATAGGCGTGGATGGTCTGCTTGTAGCTCACCATCAGGATCAGCAGCAGGGCAGCGATACCCAGGGCCGCCCACCAGGACCAGAAGATTGCCCCCATGGCCATAGCCGCCGTGAGCCCCAGAGCCGGCGTCACCTGGCTGATGGTGTTCATGATGGCTTCAGTGCCATAAGCCACGGACGAAAGGGCGTCCGAGCTGAACACTGCGAGAGCGACGGGGTTGCTGATCTTCGTCTCGTGGATCTCTTCGCTGGTGAGTCGGCGGCCCAGGAGGAATCTTCGGAAAGTGCGCATGGTTGTGGATTCCTGGTTCAACGAGCCGTGAGCCCCAGTCGGAAGGACGTGCCGTTCCAAAAGAATCCATTATGGCCCTTGCCGCAGGCCGTGGGGACAAGGGTTGATCCTTGCCACAGGGATTTAAGACTGTTCGCCCAGCCGTGAGGCCCTCGATCGCAGCGACAGTTTAGAAAGCAGCTTGGACATTCGTGCATCTTAGGGGCCGTTGCACGAACCCTGAACTAATCTGATTGTTCTGCTACGTCCCCAGATGCCGTTACCGACCTTCAAAAGGAAAGACTGTTTCTGAACCACGGCTTACGGAAAACTGGGGGATCAGGAGTCTGGATGCCCCGTTTCTCGAAGCGCGTTGGTCGCGAGGTGCTGGAGGGCCACCCTCGGCTTCC
>CAIXHJ010000236.1 GCA_903919165.1 uncultured Holophagaceae bacterium | reverse complement strand
GTATCACACGCAGGGCGTGCTCCCGCTCGCGAGTGCTCTCGGACCTGGAGCCTTCCCCCAAACCCCCGCCAAGCGTGGTGTCTCAGCGCGGAGAATGATCCAGGTTCTCCCGGGACACCACACTAGTGCTGGCCCAGAAAGGGCAGGATCAACATTGGGACGGGCCACCTTCCTCAGGAGCGGTCCTGCGCCATGGCGTCATTGAAGCCCTGGAACAGCTTTTCGTACTTGCCCGTTTCGGCGGCGAAGCGAAGGCGCTTCACGTTCTCCACACAGATCTCGGTGGCTCGCGGCTGGGTCTTGATGAGGTTCATGACCTCGGCGATGTAGGCCCCAAGGGGCATGGCCAGGGGATCCGAGGCGCCGTTCATGAGATCGGTGGCCACATAGGGGGGAATCAGCTCCATGACCTGCGTCGTGCTCCCCTTGAGCTGGTAGCGGAGGGACTGGGTGTAGGCGTGCAGGGCGGCCTTGGTGGCGCAGTAGGTCGGGGTCATCGCCAGGGGGACGAAGGCCAGCCCCGAGGATACGTTCATGATCACGGAACGGGGCTGCCGCCGCAGCAGGGGCAGCAGCGCGGCCGTCAGACGGATGGGGCCGAGGAGGTTCGTGGCGACGATGGCTTCCATGTCGGCGAGATCATCCGGCTGGGCCAGGAGGTTCTCGGCACGCATGATCCCGGAGTTGTTGATCAGGACGTTCAGGGCGGGGAAGTCCCGGGAGATCTGGGCGGCGAAATTGCGGATCTCGACTGGGTCCTGGAGATCGACCACGTAGGAAGCCATGCCCGGGTTGGTGTCGGTGGTGTCGTCCAGGACCTGCTGGCGCCGGCCGGCGATGATGACCTGGTTGCCCAGGGTGTGGAAGGCTTCGGCCAGCCCTCGCCCAATGCCGGAACCGCCGCCGGTGATGAGGATGTGGTTGCCGGTGGTCTTCATGGCTTTCCTTCCGTGGTGGCCGGACAAGCGGGAGCAAGGTCATCGCAGTTCGCGAAAGCCCCTTGGCGCCCGCAGGGCTGGTGATGGTACTACCGTTTCCGGGACGCCGGCCAGACGACCCCGTTCAGCCTGGTGACGGTGCCCGTGCTGTTCTTCCTGGTGGCCTGACCGGCGATGCGGGTCATGGCAATGCTGGGCGCAGTGCGCGGAGCAGTCCCTCCAGGTAGGGCTTCCACACGACGGCCTGGGTCAGAGTCTGATGGCCGATGGTCCGGCTGCTCATGGGCACGAGGACGAAGCGGCCCGTGGGGACATTCGCCAGGAGCTTCTCCGCAACCCCCAGTTCGCTGGCATTGATCAGATCATCTGCAAAGTTGACGGCCAGCAACTGGGCCTTGATCTTGCCCAGGTCGGGCTCAGGGTCGTAGTCCCAGGACGATTCGAACCAGTAGAGGCAGTCGTTGGCGTCCATGTTCTTGAGGGCGCCAGCCACGAGCCGGTCGTAGAGCGCGTGGCCTTCCTGCCGGGTCGGGGCCTGCGCTTGCAGGCGCACGGCGCTGTCCGCCATGAGGGTGAAGATGGGCATCACACGAACCCAGTGGGTGGGCGGGGTCTGGTAGTCACCGCCTTGCCAGTCCGGATCCTGCCGGATGGCTTCGGTGATGATTCTGCGCCAGAGCAGGTTGCGCCCCGATATCTGCGTAGGCTGGCTCGCGATCGGCATGAGGGCATCCATCATGTCCGGATAGCGCTCTCCCCACATCCAGGCCTGCATCCCGCCCATGGACGTGCCGAGGACCAAGCGCAGGTGGTCCACGCCCAGCCCTTCGGTCACCAGGAGCCGTTGGGCCGCGACGACATCGTTGTAGCCGTAGCGCGGGAATCGGGCGCGCAGACCATCGCTGGGTTTGCTGGATCCACCCCGCCCCAGGCCATCGGGGAAGAGAATGTAATAGTGCGAGGCCTCCAGCGGTTGTCCGGCCCCGAAGAGTTCAGCGGCGAAGCTGGGCGCCAGGAAGCTCTTCCCCGTGCCCGTGGTGCCATGCAGCATCAGGACGGCGTTGGTGACGTGCCCGTCCTGGGCCCGTTGCGGCGTGCCGAGGGTCGTGTAATGAAGCCGCAGCTCCGGCAGCACTTCGCCGTTCTGGAACCGGAAACCGCGGGCGATGAAGTCCCCCTCCCTGGGAACCGGACGGTTTTCCGGAGCTGCCAGGACCGGAAGGGCCAGGAGCACCATGAGGAATGTGTTCATGAACGCACGTTTCATGCGGTTTCCTCCTGGAGGCTGGACCTCCCCATCATGGGATCAAGTGCTTCGATGCAATGCGGGAGAATGATGCCATGCGCTACGACGAACCTCTCTTCCGCCCTCCGAGTGAGGCCGACTCGTTCATCCTCCAGGCGACCCTGGGCTGTTCCTGGAACGCCTGCACCTACTGCGCGATGTACCGCGGCAAACGCTACCAGGTCCGGCCCCTCGATGCGGTGCTGGCCGAGATCTCCGAAGCCAGTTCGAGGTTCGCGGACGAGGTGCGGCATGTCTTCGTGGCCGACGGCGACCCGCTGGGCATGGAGCTCGATCACTGGGAGCCCATCCTGCAGGCCCTTGCCTCCTCGTTCCCGCGCCTCCGGCGCGTGAGCACCTATGCCACGGCGCGGAACCTCCTGGAGAAATCACCGGAGGAACTGCATCGCCTTCGGGAATGGGGACTCTCCCTGCTCTACATCGGGCCCGAGTCGGGCGATGACGTGACTCTGCGCCGCATCGCCAAGGGAGCCAGCGCGGCCGAGCATGTCGAGGCGGCTCGCAAGGCCAGGGAGGCCGGGATGGAGCAGTCGCTGATCTTCCTGCTCGGAGCGGGTGGTCAGGAGCGCAGCGAGGAGCACGCGCGGGCCTCCGGCCGCCTCGCCACGGCCATGGATCCCCGCTTCCTCTCGACCCTCACCCTGACGGTGGTCCCGGGCACGCCCATCGCCAGGCTGGAGGACCAAGGTCGCTTCCAGCTGCCGGATGTGCGGGGCCTGCTCACGGAGTTGCGCTGGTTCATGGAGGAGACCCGCCTCAGCTCCGCCATCTTCCGCTCCAACCACGCCTCCAACTATCTGCCCATCGGGGGCCGGCTGCCCCGGGACCGGGAGGCGATCCTGGCCTCCATCGACGAGGCCTTGGCTGGCCGGGTCCGGCTGCGACCGGAATGGGCCCGGGGGCTGTAACGATGATTCGCGGATCGCGGCGCATCACCCTTCGATGAACCAGACGCGGATGATCTTGCCCTGCGAGGTCTCATAGATCGCGGTGACCGTGATGGGGTTGGGGCCCATGCCTTCGGCCTGTTCCTGGTCGATGACGAAGGGACCCTGGCTGATCCGCTTCAGCACGGTCACTTTCAGCTTCGGGAAGCGCTTGAAGAGGTCTTCATAGCCCTTTCGCAAGGGGGCCAACCCCTTCTCGGGATTCACTTTCCCATCCATGGTCCGGAACTCGATGGCCGGCCCGTAGCAGGCCACGAAGGCATCGAGATCGTGCGCGTTGTAGGCCTCCACCTGCTTCTGAACCAAGTCCTCGGGCGCGAGCCCGGCCGAGGGTGCGGCATAGACGGCGAGGACGGCGGCCAGGGCAAGGGACTGGATCATGGGTGGAAGCCTTTCAGACGGGGCCTGTTCGATGGAGGTTCACAGAACATCCTGG
>CAIXHJ010000235.1 GCA_903919165.1 uncultured Holophagaceae bacterium | reverse complement strand
CCACCCACTTGGTTGACCGTGGCGCCCAAGTCAAGGCCGGTCGGTCGCTCGGCAGAGTTGACGCGTTCTCGGGGCGGCTCTTCTGCGGGAGCGAGCGGCCATCGCAAGGAGAGTGTACGCTTAGGGAAGGGGAGGTGCCCGATGGTCGATCATAGCGGCGAAGTAGAACCTTCGATTCTTTACCTCCCAACACCCAGGACCCTTCTCGCTCAAAAGGAACAATCGAAGCTCCGAAAAGTGTGGACAGAATTCAGGACAGCAGATTCATCCATGCGGAGGGACTTGCTACACCGTTATACACCGGATCAAAATGGGGCCTTTGAATTCCCTATACACACCGGGGTTGGTCGAACAAACGGGGAAGAAGATTGCTGGGAATTACCGACTAATCGAAGACGATCTAATAGTGAACTGGGAGGCAGCACTGACAGTTCCTCAGGCGGAACAATTCCACCAGACCTTATTGACACACATATGACCACCTCTTGTTCAAGACTCCATTTCTTTAGAACCAATACCGTGCGGTCAGGGTCACCTGCCGGGCAGGCAGCAAGCAATACTGGCCATCCCCCAGCTCGCTGGCGGCCACGGGCACGCGCTTTTCCGTGAGGTTCTGGCCGGTGATGCGCAGCTCCCAATCCTTGGCCCGCCACCCGGCACTGGCGGCGAGGGTGGTGTAGCCGTTCTGCAGGGCGGTGTTCTCCTTGTCGAGGTAGAAACCGCCGGTGTAGTTGGCTTCGAGCGTGCCGATGAAGCCGGTGCGAGGAGCGTACAGGAGGCCTACCGCGGCGAGCTGGTAGGGCGTCATCTCCAGCCGGTGGCCCGCTATATATACACGGAAGTCAGAGCGTCTTCAGGATGGCGTCGCGCTTCTCCTGGTACTCCGCTTCACTGATGAGGTTCTCGTCCCGCAGGCGCTTGAGGGTCCGAAGCCGCTGGGCCTTGGCTTCATAGGAAGCCACTTCCGCGGGGGAAGGTGCCTGCGGGGTGGCCGGAGCCGCGGCGGGAACGGTCGCCTGGACCAGGGGCAGGACCAGCCAGTCGGGACGTGGCCGCGTGCCCAGAGGGGCGGAGAGCTCCGCCGAGGACGCGTTCGTCCTGGAGCCGTACACGAACTCGGGCTGGACGGCTTCCTCCAGCCACCGGTCCATGAAGGACAGCCGGACATCATGGACGATGAGGTTGAGGGCACCCTCCCGCACGAAGAGGCGCGCTGTCAAGGCCTCCGCCCGCTCGATGCGACTGCGGCGGGAACTGCTCAACAGGAGGAGGTCCTCACCAGGCTGGGCCAAGGCGAGCGCCTCGCTCAGGGCCGGCAACAGATCCCTCAGTTCATCCCTGGCGAAGAGAGAGACGGTCTTGCCTTGCACGGTGGCCCGTACGCGCGAAAGCAGAGCCTGGATCGCCTCCTCGCTCAACTGCGCGGGATGGGCGTTGAGAGCGGCACCCGCCTCGGCAGGAACACGCTTCACCCAGGTGAAGGACCCCACACTCCAGTAGGTCTGACCGGCATTAGCGGCAGAAAGGGCCAGCGGAGCCAGGGCCACCATCAGCATTGCCTGTCGCATCCAGTGCCTGGGTCCCATCGGTTCCTCCAGAGTCGTCGCCATTCAGGATAGCGGTAAATGGATCCCACCCAGCCCGACTGGAGGGTCGAGCT
>CAIXHJ010000234.1 GCA_903919165.1 uncultured Holophagaceae bacterium | reverse complement strand
GTACTGGCAGCTGCTGGCTCCGCTGCTCTAAACCATCATTGATCTTCATGAAAAAGGGGCCGCAGTCGCGGCCCCTTTTTCGCCTGCCTAGAAGTGAGCGCCCGAAGCGGAAGACGGCGCTGCCCTGAACCCAGGTGGCCGTGTCGAAGCCGATGCCATGGCTTCGTTTCAGGTCCACGAAGATCTGGTTAAGTGTCCCTTCGAGGAAGAAGATCTTGCTGAAGGTGTAACGGCGCCCCCGCGGATGCCGATCTCGCCGCTCTGTCTGGCGCTGCCGTTGAAACCGTATCCGCTGGAATCGTCCTTGGGGCAATTGAGAGAGGCTCCGGCAATGGTGCACCAGCCTTTGCTTGGGCTCTGGAAGTGGTAGACCCAGTCCGCGCCAACCTGCAGGATCTAGATCGTTCTGGGCGCTGCCATTGGCGGTGCCCCAATCCGAGCCAGGGAGATTGTGGTAGGTCACTTGGGCACGGACCTCATGGTTGGGAGAGAGGGTGAAATCCAGGTGGCCGCCCACCTGAGTCCCGACGAACTGGTTGGTTCCAAGGCCGGACTTGTCATTGAGGTCCCCCACGGGCAAGGACAATCCGGTGTAGACGCCCCCGCTGGTATCCTGGGTGGAAAGGGCCATACCCATGAAGGCAAGGGTGACTGCAAGCAGGCGACGCATGGAACCCCTTGTAATACCGGGCCCTGAAGGGGGCGGTCGGCCCAGGCTAGTGAGGATCCGCCATCGCCGCGTCATCCGATCGGCCTACTTCTCCGCTACTCCAGCGTGACGCCCCGCCCACTGCGGATCCGCGCCTCGATGCGAGACGTACTGTGACCTGGCAGGAGAGGGATGAGGACGAGCCTTCCACCCCGCTCTTCCACAAGCTCGCGTCCCACCACCGACTCAGGTGTGTAGTCGCCGCCCTTCACCAACACATCGGGCTGCAGCACGCGGAGCAGCTCCAGCGGCGTGTCCTCGTCAAAGCGGATCACCGCGTCCACGCTGCGCAAGCCCAGCAGCACGACGGCGCGAGCGGCCTCGTCCTGGACTGGACGCCCGGTCCCCTTCAATCGCGCGACGGAAGCGTCACTGTTGAGGCCCACCACCAGGAAGTCACCCAAGGCGCGGGCGTCAGAGAGGTACTGGACGTGGCCTGGGTGGATGAGGTCGAAGCAGCCATTGGTGAAGCAGAGGATTTTCGGCCGGGGGACTGCGGCGAAAAAGGCCTCAGGGCTCTGGAAGAATTGGGTCGGTGACGGCATCGAAGGACCAGGATAGACTCATCGGTTCAGGGACGATTCCCGGGAGAAGTCTGCCATGCCCCTCTACGAATACCGTTGCGAAGCTTGCGGCCAGCCCGAAGAGAGGCTGGAAAGCCTATCGGCGCCCGAGGTCCGCGCCTGTTCGGCATGCGGGACCGAGGAGGGCATGAAGCGCCAGGTTTCCATGGCGGCCTTCGCCCTTTCAGGCGGAGGCTGGTACAAGGGTGCGGCCTCCGAACCGGCTGCCCCTGCCTCAAAGGCCGAGGCCCCCAAAGCCAGCCAGGGTTGCGCCGCTGGTGGTTGCGGATGCCCTCTTGCGGGTTGATTGCCCCGTGATGTCCGCTTCAATTCACACTTGATGCGTTGACTTTCAGGGCCATTCCGATAGCCTAGATGGTTCCGGCCCCGTGGGTCGGCGCAGGATTTCATCCGTCCGACGTTCCCTCCGCGGAACCTCTCGGGCCCAGGCCCGGGTTCACCGGCGCCTTCCTTGGAGGATGGTGTGCCTACCATCAATCAGCTGATCCGCCATGGGCGGAAAACATTCCAGAACAAGACCAAGAGCCCCGCGCTCGACGCCTGCCCGCAAAAGCGCGGCGTGTGCACCCGGGTGTTCACCACCACACCGAAGAAGCCGAACTCGGCCCTCCGCAAAGTGGCTCGCGTGCGCCTCACCAACGGCATCGAGTGCACCACCTACATCCCGGGCGTGGGTCACAACCTGCAGGAGCACAGCATCGTGCTCATCCGCGGCGGCCGCGTGAAGGATCTGCCGGGCGTTCGCTATCACGTGGTGCGCGGCACCCTGGACGCCACTGGCGTCGCGGGCCGCAACCAGTCCCGTTCCAAGTACGGCGCCAAGCGCCCCAAGGCTGGCGCCGCGCCGGCCAAGAAGAAGTAGGGGAGGCAGACCATGGCCCGTCGTTCCGCACCCGCCAAGCGCGAGATCCTCCCGGATCCCGTCTACAACAGCCTCACCGTATCTAAATTCGTGAACATCCTCATGGAGCGCGGCAAGAAGGCCACCGCCGAGCGCATCCTCTACGGAGCGCTGGAAATCGTCGCCAAGAAGTCTGGCGAGGAGGCCCTGGAGGCCTTCCAGAAGGCCCTGAACAACATCAAGCCCTCGGTGGAAGTGAAGTCCCGCCGCGTGGGTGGCGCCACCTACCAGGTGCCCGTGGAGGTTCCCCAGAACCGCCGCCAGTCCTTGGCCATGCGTTGGCTGAAGACCTACTCCGCCTCCCGTGGTGAGCGGACGATGCGCGACAAACTGGCTGGCGAGATCCTGGATGCCATGAATTTCCGCGGCGCCGCCATCAAGAAAAAGGACGACGTCCACAAGATGGCCGAGGCCAACAAGGCCTTCGCGCACTTCCGCTGGTAGCAGCCCATCTGACCGGAAGGAGCCGCCGACCGGGCGGCTCCTTCCGCGAAGGTCTTTGAAGCACCCTCGACTCCGATTCCGTTCTGACCCTTTCAGGAGGCCGCAGTGGCCCGCCACACCCCCCTCGAGCGCTACCGGAACATCGGCATCATGGCGCACATCGATGCCGGCAAGACCACCACGACGGAGCGCATCCTTTACTACACCGGCAAGATCCACAAGATCGGGGAGGTGCATGAGGGTGCCGCCACCACCGACTGGATGGTGCAGGAGCAAGAGCGGGGCATCACTATCACCTCAGCCGCCATCACCGCCGCCTGGATTCCCCAGACGGGCAAGCTGAAGGGCGTGGAGCATCGCATCAACATCATCGACACCCCTGGCCAGGTGGACTTCACGGCCGAGGTCGTGCGCTCCCTGCGCGTGCTGGACGGGGCCTGCGCCGTGTTCTGCGCGGTGGGCGGGGTCGAGCCCCAGTCCGAGACCGTGTGGCGCCAGGCCGACAAGTACGGCGTGCCCCGCATGGCCTTCGTGAACAAGATGGACCGCCCCGGCGCCGACTTCTTCCGCGTGGTCGAGATGATGAAGACCCGCCTGAAGGCGCGTCCCATGCCTATCCAGATTCCCATCGGGGCTGAGGAGTTCTTCAAGGGTGTGGTGGATCTCGTGATCATGAAGGCCCTGACCTTCGATGAAGGCGAAAAGGGCTTCAAGGTCCTCTACAGCGAAATCCCCGCGGAGCTGGCGGACTCGGCCAAGGAATGGCGCGACAAGATGATCGAGATGGTCGCCGAGACCGACGATGCGCTCATGGAAAAGTACCTGAGTGGCGAAGAACTCACCGAGGACGAGCTCCGCAGCGGCATTCGCAAGGGCTGTATCGCGTTGACCTTCACCCCAATGATGTGTGGCTCCGCTTTCAAGAATAAGGGCGTACAGCCCATGCTCGACGCGGTGGTGAGCTACATGCCCTCGCCGTTGGACATCGCCGCCATCAAGGGCGTCGATACGGACGGCAACGAAGTGTTCCGTCGGGCCGATGACAAGGAACCCTTCGCCGCCCTGATCTTCAAGATCATGGCGGATCCCTTCGTGGGATCCCTGGCCTTCATCCGGGTCTACTCCGGCGTGCTCGCAGCCGGCTCCGGCGTGCTGAATGCCGCCAAGGGACGCCGCGAGCGCATTGGCCGCCTCCTTCAGATGCACGCCAACAAGCGCGAGGACATCGAGGAAGTCCGCACCGGAGACATCGGCGCCGCCGTAGGCCTCAAGGACGTACTCACCGGCCAGACCATCTGCGACGAGAACCATCCAGTGATCCTCGAGTCCATGGACTTCCCGGATCCTGTGATCCAGGTGGCCATCGAGCCCAAGACCAAGGCCGATCAGGAGAAGATGGGCGTGGCCCTGAGCCGCTTGGCCCAGGAGGACCCCACCTTCAAGGTCAGGTCGGATCCCGAGACCAATCAGACCATCATCGCCGGCATGGGCGAACTGCATCTCGAGATCATCGTCGACCGCATGATGCGCGAGTTCAAGGTCGAGGCCAATGTGGGCAAGCCCATGGTGGCCTATCGTGAAACCATCCGGAAGCGCGTGGATGCCGAGGGCAAGTTCGTCCGTCAGTCCGGCGGCCGCGGCCAGTACGGCCATGTGCGCATGTATGTCGAGCCCAACGAAGCCGGCAAGGGCTACGAGTTCATCAACGACATCAAGGGCGGCGTGATCCCCAAGGAATACATCAAGCCCATCGACCAGGGCATCCAAGAGGCCATGCAGTCCGGCGTCCTCGCGGGCTACCCCTGCGTCGACATCAAGATCACCATCTACGACGGCAGCTACCACGATGTGGACTCCAACGAGATGGCGTTCAAGATCGCGGGCTCCATGGGCTTCAAGGCCGGCTGCGAGAAGGCCTCCCCCGTGATCCTCGAACCCATCATGGCCGTGGAGGTCGTGGTCCCCGAGGACTACATGGGCGACGTCATCGGCAACCTGAACAGCCGCCGTGGCCGCATCGAGAACATGGAGGACCGGGCCGGAGTCAAGGTAGTCACCTCCAAGGTGCCCCTGGCCGAGATGTTCGCCTACTCCACAACTCTCCGTGGCATGACCCAGGGCCGCGGCAACTACACCATGCAGTTCTCGCACTACGAGGAAGCTCCCCGGAACGTGGCGGAAGAGATCGTGGCCAAGGTCAAGGGGGCGAAGTGATCCCTGCTCCCAAAGCAGGAACGCCCGCTGTTGGAGTTAAGTAATAGCTTTTTTTAACATGCTTTACCTGTTGTTCCAGCCCCTCTCGGGGTGAGGCCATTGTTCGAACCGACCGGTT
>CAIXHJ010000233.1 GCA_903919165.1 uncultured Holophagaceae bacterium | reverse complement strand
GTATCCCCTCTCACCCGCGGCGAGCAGCACCGCGCACCAGGCCAGCCCCAGGGTCAGCGCCAGGAACCCGAGACTTTCATGGTCCTTGCGGTTGCGGTTCATGGCCCAGAGGGCGGCCACGCCCACGAGCAGGGAGACCCCGCCCAGCAGGGCATGCTGGGACAGCAGCGCATTCGGCCCCGAGCCGGAGAGGAACATTGGGAACAGACGGTGCGGAGGAATCAGGGCCGAGAGCCGACCCGAGGCGAACCCGCTCAGGAAGGCGCCTACAGTACCGAGGATCCCGGCCCATCCCAGATACCGCGCCACGGTCCACCAGCTTCGGATGCCGCGCCCTCGCCGTTGCGCCGCCAACAGCGCCCATGGGAGCAGGAGGCCCGTGGCCACAGGAAGATGGGATAACAGCGCATGCTGGAGGGCAAACCATTCCATGGGATCCACACCTATCGAGGGCAGGCCTTCCCGCAGTCTGCCAGCGTCCTGGAGATCCGAGGGATAGAATTGCTGTCACAATCCCTGCCATGAAGCAGCTCCTCCTCCAGCATGTCCAGGCTTCCATCCAGCTGAAGCAGGCATTCTTTGGACAGGAGATGGACCGCATCGTCGCCCAGGCGGACGACATGGCCGAGCGGTTCCGCAGGGGCGGCCGGATCCTGGTCTGCGGGAACGGGGGGAGCGCCGCGGACGCCCAGCACTTCGCCGCCGAGCTCAGCGGACGCTACGTGAAAGAACGGCGGGCCCTGGCAGGCATCGCCCTGACCACTGACACCTCCGCTCTCACGGCCATCGGCAACGACTACGGCTTCGACCAGGTGTTCTCCCGCCAGGTGGAGGCCCTGGGCCGTCCGGGGGATCTGCTCATCGGCATCAGCACCAGCGGAAACAGCCCCAACGTGATCCGCGCCGTGGCCTCCGCGAAGGAACTGGGCCTCCGCACCCTGGGCCTGCTGGGCCGGGATGGCGGCAGGCTCGCGCACCTCATGGACGAAGCGCTGGTGGTGCCCTCCACGGTCACGGCCCGCATCCAGGAAATCCACCAGATGGTCTACCACTTCTGGTGCGAGGCGCTCGATGCTCATTTCTGAGTCCTTCCAGTGACGGTCATCGCCGGTCTGCTGGTCCTGGCCCTCCTGGGGCCGGCGCGGCCGCACACCTACTACTGGAGGGATGCGGCGGGGCAGACCCACATCACCAACACGCCGCCGCCTTCGGACGCGGAGGTTCTGCAAGCGCCCCCGCCTCCGGCTGTGGAGCCGGGCAAGGTCGGCCGCCCCGAGGTGGTCCGCCAGAGCACCAGCCTGGGTGGGCATCGCCAGGTCACGCTCAGTCCCCTCCAGAAACAAGCCTGGGGGGCCCTCGACGAGCTCTTGGCCAAGGCCCGCAGCCAAGGCGACCGTCGGACCCTCGAAGCCGTGGCCGATTCCCTGATCAGTGACTGCCTCTGGGGACATGGCTTGTGGGCCATGCCCGCCGCGCCGGTCCTGAGCGTGGTGCTCATGGGGTTCCTGGGATGGTGGCTGGCCATCGGCCTCCGCTCCGGCCTGCGCGCCCCGCTGATCGCGGGCTTCCTCCTGCTGGGGCTGGCCCTCGGCCACCTCCTCCTGAATGTCTTCCTGTACCACCCCCAGGAGGTGCGGCTCCGCCAGAATCTGGAGCTGCTTGAACAGCACTTGGGCACCGGCGAGGCTCTGCGGCCCGCCCACCAGAAGCTGCTGCGGCAGCGCTACCAGGCCCTGGAACAGGCTGCGGACCCCCTTCAGCCCCCCTGGCGATTTCCGGTGGAAGTGAAAGCCCTGCGGGCGGCCATGAAGCAGGTGATGGTTGAACCCTGAACTCCAGAAGCGGCTGCCTTCGATTCGGCGGGCGGCTCAGGTGGAGCCCCTGGGCCTCTACCTTCATGTGCCCTTCTGTGTGGATCGCTGCACCTATTGTTCCTTCGCCACCACCCGGGACCGCAGCCTCCAGCCGGACACCGTCCGACGACTGCTCCTCGAAATCATCGAATGGGGCACCGCTCTGGGTCGGCCCACCGTGGATACGCTCTACCTCGGTGGCGGAACGCCTTCCCTGCTGTCCCCGGAAGAATTGGCGGATCTCACGGGAGCCGTGCGGGAGTCCTTCGATGTTTCTCCCCTGGTGGAAGCCACCTTCGAAGCCAATCCCGGCACCGTGGACCTGGCCTGGCTTCGGCAGGCCCGCGACCTGGGCTGGGACCGCATCAGCCTCGGCGTGCAGGCCCTGGACGACGGTCTGCTGGCGCGCCTGGGCCGCATTCATGGAACCAGGCAGGCCCTGGAATCCCTCGAACTGGCGGAAGGCGCTGGGTTCCATCGCCGCAGCGCCGACCTCATGGTGGGCATTCCCGGACAATCACTGTCCAAAGTGATCGAGGACGCGCGCACCCTGGCCGCCACCGGCATCGAGCACCTGAGCATCTACCTCCTGGACCTGGACAAGGCCTGTCCCCTGCGCGCTGAGATCGACGCGGGGCGACTCGCACTCCCCACCGAGGATGAGGTGGCCGATGTCTTCGAGGCGCTCCAGGTTGAACTTCCACTCCTGGGACTCGCGCCCTACGAGATCAGCAATTTCGCCCGCTCCGGCGCCGAATCCATCCACAACACCCGTTACTGGAAACGTCGGCCCTACCTGGGCCTGGGGCCCAGCGCGGCTTCACAGCTCGGTGATTTCCGCTGGACAGAAACGGGGATCATTCCGGCCTGGACCGGAGGACGCGGCGAAGTCGACTTCCAGGAATTGCAGCCCGTCGAGATCCTGGGGGAGATCCCGCTCCTGGGGCTGCGCCTTCATCGTGGAGTGGACTGGGAAGCCTTTCGGCGCCAGGCCGACACCCTGGATCTGCGGCCCGTTTGCGACGCCTGGGAAACGCGGTTGCGGGTCCTGGAGAAGGAGGGCCTCGCGGCCTGGGAAGGCGACCGGGTACGCCTCAGCGCCAGGGGCATGCTCGTGAGCAACGGCATTCTCGGGATGTTCATATGACCTATCTCGGCGAAAGCGCCGCCCTTCTCACCTCCCTCTGCTGGTCGCTGAACTCCGTGTGCTTCACGGTGGCGGGGCGACGGGTGGGCTCGGCCTCGGTGAACCTGGGCCGCCTGCTCATGGCCTGGGTGATGCTGGTCCTGGTGCATCTCGCGGTGTACGGCAGCCTCTTCCCCGTGCAGGCAGGCAGCGCCCGCTTGGGCTGGCTGGGCCTGTCGGGCTTCATCGGCTTCGCTCTGGCCGACGCGGTGCTCTTCGAGGCCTTCGTGCTCATCGGCGCGCGGCTGGCCATGCTCCTGATGACCCTCTCGCCCATCTTCAGCGCCCTGCTTGCCTGGCTGTTCCTGGGACAGAGCCTGAGCCTGCCCAAGGTCCTCGCCATGGTCGTCACCCTCGGCGGCATCGCCTGGGTGGTCTGGGGCGGGGGGGAGCAGGAGGCCCATCCCCATCTCTGGCGGGGCGTTCTGTTGGGCATCGGCGGGGCCCTGGGCCAGTCCATCGGCCTGGTTTTCAGCAAGTTCGGCCTGGCGGGAGACTTCCCGCCCATCTCGGCGAACCTCATCCGGGTCACGGCGGGCGTGGTCGCCCTCCTGCTCTACTTCGGTGCCGCTGGCCGCCTGCGCAGCACCCTCGGATCCTTGCGCGATGGGCGGGCCACGACCTTCATCGGTCTCGGCGCGGTCACCGGCCCCGTCCTGGGCGTGGTGCTGTCCCTCGTCGCCATCACCAAGGCCCCCATGGGCGTGGCGGCCACGCTGATGTCGCTCTCGCCCATCATCCTCTTGCCTGTGTCCCACTTCGTCTTCAGGGAGAAGGTGGGCGGTCATGCCGTTCTTGGAACCCTGCTGGCCCTCGCGGGCGCCACTGCGCTGTTCTTCGTATAGGAGTGCTTCATGTCCCTTCGCAAGGATCCTGTCAGCTGGCTCTATCCGGCCATTGAGCCCCACAAAGTGCATCGATTGAAGGTGTCGGATCTGCACGAGCTGCACGTCGAAGAAAGCGGCCATCCGGAGGGCAGGCCAGTGATCTTCCTGCACGGTGGGCCCGGCGGCGGGACCAGTCCCAAGCACCGGCGCTACTTCGACCCCGACCGGTACCGCATCATCCTCTTCGATCAGCGCGGTTGCGGCCTGAGCACGCCCTACGCCGAGGCGCGCGAGAACACCACCTGGGACCTGGTGGCCGACATCGAGCGCATCCGCGAACGCCTGGGCATCGACCACTGGATGGTCTTTGGCGGCTCCTGGGGCGCCACGCTGGGCCTCGCCTACGCGGAGAAGCATCCTGAACGCGTGACCGAACTGATCCTCCGCGGCATCTTCCTGCTGCGCCAGCGCGAGGTGGACTGGCTCAACCAGGAGGGCGCCAGCCGCATTTTCCCCGATGCCTGGGAGCCCTACCGGGATGCCATCCCCGAGGCCGAACGCGGCGACTTCTTGCAGGCCTACGCCAAGCGCCTGTTCAGCGAAGACCCCGCCGTGAACCTGCCCGCCGCCCAGGCCTGGAGCATCTGGGAGGGTGCCACCAGCAAGCTCATCCCCGATCCCGACTTCATCGCCTCCTACGGCGACGAAGCCACCAGCCTCGCCTTCGCCCGCATCGAGTGCCACTATTTTCTGAACAAGGGCTGGATGGAGGAGGCCCAGCTGCTGCGCGACGCCCCGAGGCTGAAGGGCATCCCCGGGGCCATCATCCAGGGCCGCTACGACATGGTCTGCCCCCTCGAAAGCGCCTGGGAGCTCTCCAAGGCCTGGCCTGAGGCCGACCTCATCATCGTCCCCGACGCCGGACACAGCGCCTATGAAGCCGGCATCTCGCGGGCCCTGGTGGCGGCGACGGATCGGTTCGCAGAATCAGGGAAAAGCTAGGGATCTACCACGAAGACAGGAAGACCACGAACAAGGACAGGAGAAGAAACACCTGGTTATCGACCAGCCTCCAGTTGGAATCCCTGAACTTCGAAAACCCATGAATTCCATGAAGAATTTCATGCGTTTATTTCGTGGTCTTCCAGTCTTCGTGGTGAATCTTCTTCAATGCTTGATTCTGTTTTTCAAATGATCGTACACGAACCACGCTACACCAAGGAGGAGCAGTCCTCCGATGACGGTGTCGAGTTTGTGGAAGGTGGTGCCCAGGGTGTTCCATTTCTCGCCGAGCTTGTAGCCGATCCACGCGAGGGTGAGGCACCAGGGCAGGCTGCCCACGAAGGTGTAGAGATGGAAGCGGGTGCGGTTCATGTGGGCGATACCGGCAGGCAGGGCGATGAAGGTGCGCACCACGGGCAGCAGACGGCCGAGGATGATGGCCTCGGAACCGTAGCGTTCGAAGAAGCGGTGGGCCTGGTCCAGGTGGCCCGTGTGCAGCCAGATGTAGCGACCGTACTTCTCCACGGCCCGCCGTCCGCCCCAGGCGCCCACTTCGTAGGCGGGGATGCTGCCCAGGTTGCAGCCCAGGGCCCCGAAGATGCCCGCGATCCAGATCTGCGCCACGGGGCTGCCCGCGCCCAGGCCCAAGAACGTGAGCTGTCCTTTGTAGGCCAGGTAGCCCGCGAAGGGCATGATCACTTCGCTGGGTAGCGGGATGCAGGCGCTCTCGATGGCCATGAGCAGCAGGACGCCCAGGGGTCCCATGGCGGCCATGAGGGCCACCATCCAGGCGACGATCGGGGCGAGGAGCTTCGTCAGCATTAGGGCCTGCCTTCGGATTGGGTGTGTGCCGCGACGCCGGCCAGCCGCGCCCATGGCCAGGCAACGGCCGAAGGGCGATGCGGCACATCGTTCGAGGTCGGTAACGCAGCCAGGGGTGCGGCTGGCCACGTCCCGGGGGGCAAGGGGCGGCGCCCGGCGCGATACCGCGTCGAACTCCTCGCCAATAGTGCCGCTATTGTCATCGTCGTTCTCCTTGTCTCGCTTGGGCGGCGCCCCTTGCGCGGCCGCACCCCAATTCGAAGGCAGGCCCTGACCATCCCAAAAGGACAAGTCTACCGGGGCGCTACACTGAGGCGATGTCTGAGGATCTCGTCCGCAACCGCAAGGCCTTCCACAACTACCATGTCCTCGAGACCTGGGAGGCGGGGATCGCCCTCCAGGGCACCGAGGTGAAGGCCCTGCGGGCGGGCCTGGGTCAGTTGCAGGACGCCTATGTCGATGTTGCGAGTGGTGAGTTATGGCTGAAGCAGGCCCACATCTCACCCTACGAGTTCGGCACCTACGCCAACCATGACCCGCTGCGCCCCCGCAAGCTGCTGCTGCACAAGGCCGAGATCACCAAGATGACCGCCAAGGTCGTGCGCAAGGGCCTCACCATCATCCCGCTGGCGATCTATCTGAACGCCAAGGGAATAATCAAGGTGAAGGTGGCCCTGGCCGAAGGCAAGGCCCACAGCGACAAGCGCGAGGCGCTTAAAGAGCGCGAGCAGAAGCGCGAGATGGACCGCATCCGCAAGGGTTCGCGGGAGTAGATCGTCCTGTTCCCGCTTCGACAAGGGGATGAACAAAGGTGGATGCAGGCGGTCCGCAGGGCACGGGGTTCCGAATGGTTCCCCGTTCCGCGGCATATGGACCGTTCATGGCGTCGTTGTGGTGCGGATCGCAACGACCTCCTTGGGTACGCCTTCCTGGGCCATGGCCTGTCCCCCCGTCGCCAGGTGCGCCCTAGGCTTCATGGGATTCCCCATCTGGAAGCAGGATGGACATCGGTTCCCGCAGCTCCAGCAAGATCGCCAGGCTCCCCAGGAGTTCCAGGTGGCCCGGCCCCAGCCGGAGCCCGGTGGGCAGCACGAGCCCTCCGTCTTCCGTCTGGATGTCCGAGGCCAGGGTCATCCCGGCTCGGAGGTCGCGCAGCCGACAGCCCTGGATGAGGGGTATCGGCGGAGCGAAGGCGAGCAGGTCGCCGAGCGCCTCCAGCACCGCGGGATCGTAGGGCTTCGGCCTCAGCCGCAGCTCCTCCAGGGTCACCGTGTGGCTCCGGCGCGACGCGTCGAGTTCCGAGAAATCCCACAGCACTCTGAGAATCCGGGACCCCAGGGGGAGCGCATCGCCCTGGACCTCGTCCGCAGGCGTGCCGGACCCGTCATAGCCCTTGGCCTGGTAGCGAATGATCCTGGCCACGCCTTCGAGGCGCGGAATGGGCTGAAGCAGTCTGGCTCCCACTTCCGGAACCGCGGCGAGGAGGGCATCCACCAAGGCCCGATTCCCCGAGGCCTGGACGGCCCGGGTGGGCAGGGCGATCCGTCCGATGGGCGCCAGTAGCGCGGCCATCTCGACCGCCCAGACTTCTTCGCATCCCAGCATCCTCGCCAGGCGGGCACCCCGTTCCCGCACCACCTGGCTTCGGCTGAACAGGACCGGATCCACGCTCGCGAGGAGTTCGGACAGCACGGTGATGGCGCCGGTCAATGTCTGCTCCAGCAGTTCCTTTTCCGCGACCACGAGCTGGTACTGACGCAGTCCCGCGCGGATGGCCAGTTCCAGCTCCTCCGCGGGGCAAGGCTTGGTGAGGAAGCGGAACACCTGGCCGCGGTTCACGGCATCCATGGCGGTCTTCTGGTCCGCATTCCCCGTGAGCATGATGCGGGTGGTGTCGGGAAAGCGGGAACTCGCCTCCGCCAGCAGTTCGAGACCGCTCATTCCGGGCATGCGCATGTCTGCGACCACCACAGCATAGGGGCCATGGCGCTCCATGGCCTGAAGCGCCTGGGCTCCGCCGAGGGCCACATCCAACTCGAAGGCATGCCTCAGTACGCGGTGGTAGCCATGGAGGATGTTCTCCTCGTCGTCCACCAAGAGGATCCTCGTGACCATCATGCACCTCCCTTTCCAGCGGCAGCTTCCCGTGCCAGGGCTTCCCAGGCTTCCAGGCGGTTCACCAGGCTCGCACCTTCCATGGCCGTCCGTTCCAGCGGTCCAATCTCGAACAAAGGATGGCAGGCTTGGATGCCACACAACACGTCGGCGGCATGCACCGCGAGGAGGGGGGTGACCTGTGCTTCGTCCTGCAGGGTCACGCTGTGGTGCTTGCTCACGATGTCCAAGATCGGCCCAGGCAATCCCCAGAGGCCCAGAAGGTAGGCGCCGACCTCAGCATGGGTCACGCCAAAGCATTCCTGCTCTGCGGCGCAGAGGGTGGCTTTCTCAGAGATCACCAGGTCCACCACCTTGTCATAGGTTTCAGGAAAATTCGAGGCGAGGACCAGCACGCCGACATCGTGCAGCACCCCGCCGATAAAGGCCTGATCCGTCAGGGACCGTCCCAGGTTCTCCCTCTGGGCGATGGCCTTGGCTCCGGCTGCCACGGTCATGCTGTGATGCCTGAGGTCCGAGATGTTAAAGCGTCTGGTCTGGAAGGGTCTGGACTGGTCGAAGATGCTG
>CAIXHJ010000232.1 GCA_903919165.1 uncultured Holophagaceae bacterium | reverse complement strand
CGGCCTGGCGGCCCCAGTGGTGGATATCCGGAATATCAGCAGCCTCAATGCCACCCAGCTGGATCCCTACTCCGCACCAGCCATCCGGGCTTTTGCCTGGCGGGTCATCCTCCAAGCGAACAGCCTGCCCTCCCCTGGGGTGGCCTCAAACTGGGCCAGTATCAACGCCCTGGCAGCCGCCCGGTTCTTCCTGGCCCCCGCTGCCACGAATGCCACCACAGGCCTCGACATTGAACCCCTTAACATCTTCAGCCAGATCGCCCGCCTCAAGGAGGTCAAGCTCGCGACCGAGCCAGTGGATCTGGCGGCTGTCTGCACCGATGCCGTGCTGACCAACCTTGGATCACCCTTCGGCATCCCCTGGCCCCGTCCGACCACGGGCGCCTACGCGTCCTTTGTCTCGAATTGGGGGACGGATCCCACGGGCACGCTGCCCCCGGTGGTTCTCAGTATGGCCAGGGCCACTCCAGGGAACATGCTCTACCCCAGTGCGACCCCGGCCTACCCCAATGTCTCTGAAGGAGAAGTGTTCTACGCGGGATTCACCCTCACCGCGGACAAGCGGTGCACCCTTAGCGCGGCGATTTCTCCCCCGCTGGGGGCCGGGGCTCAGGTGGAGGTGGACCTGCCGTTCATTCCGCGGACCTTCACCTTCGGTGGCTCCGGCGGAACCACGGATGCCCTGGTCATTCCGGTCAACAACACCGTGCCCTACTACCACCCTGTGCGCCTCCGCGTGATCAGCCCTTCCGCCCTTCAGCCGGATGTCATCGTGACGCTCGTGCTTACGCCATCGAACTGACACCGACTCTGGATCCTTCATGAGTGCATCCGAAGCGCTTCTGGTCCTGAAGGCGAAAGCGCCATTCGTTCCTGACCTTGCCATCGTCCTGGGGTCGGGGCTTGGCGCCCTGGCAGACAGCGCCGAGGCAAGGGCAGGCCGATCCATTCCCTTCACCGACCTGCCCGGGTTTCCCGCTCCGACCGTAGTCGGGCACGGTGGCAGGGTGGTCTTCTGTGAAGTCGAGGGGCGCAAAGTGGTCCTGCAGGCTGGCCGCTTCCATTTCTACGAGGGCCATCTCATGCCCCTCATCGTCGCGCCCATGCGACTCTACGGGCGCCTCGGCGTCAGGGCCGTGCTTCTCACCAATGCCGCCGGAGCCCTGAACCCTGCCTTCGGAGTGGGCGACCTGATGGCCCTGACCGATCACATCAATTTGTTCGGAACCAACCCGCTCATCGGACCGAACGTGGAGCCTGGACCGCGTTTCCCGGACATGACGGCGATCTACGACCCTGCCTTCCGGAGCCAGTTGAAGGCTTGCGCCCGGGGGCTCGGTCAGACCCTGCGTGAGGGCGTCTACCTGGGATTGACCGGCCCCAGCTATGAGACTCCGGCCGAGATCAGGGCCTTCCGCACTCTGGGCGCGGATGCCGTGGGCATGAGCACGGTACCCGAGGCCATTGTCGCTCGACATGAAGGCATGCGCGTCGCAGGAATCTCATGCCTGTGCAACATGGCGGCGGGCATCCTTCCCCAGGCCCTGACCCACCAGGAAGTCCTGGAAGCGGGAGCCGCGGCCTCCGGACGCTTCGAATCCCTGGTCCGGGCTTTCGTTCGGACCCTTCCCGCCTAGACGGGTCGCTTAGGAAAGCAGCGCCTTCGCGCCGCTTCCCCGCGAGAAGTTCGCACCGTCAGGCATTGTATATCTGGTGCTCCTCGATGAGCCGGTTGACCACCGTGGGATCGGACAGCGTGGAGAGGTCCCCCATTCCGTCGTACTCCCCCGCGGCAATCTTCCGCAGAATGCGGCGCATGATCTTGCCGCTTCGGGTCTTGGGCAGTCCAGAAACGATGTGGACGATGTCGGGTGCGGCGAAGGCACCGATGACCTGCCGGACCTGCTCCTTGAGTGCACCGATGAGCTGCTGGTTTCCATTTTCCGCGTAGTCGCTGTTCAGCAGCACATAGCAGTACATACCCTGGCCCTTGAGGGGGTGCGGGTAGCCCACCACAGCTGCTTCGGCCACAGCTTCGTGGCCCACGAGGGCACTCTCCACTTCCGCGGTGCCCAGACGATGGCCGCTCACATTGAGCACGTCATCGATGCGGCCCGTGATCCAGTAATAGCCATCCTCGTCCCGCCGGGCGCCATCGCCCGTGAAGTAGTAACCCGGGTACTGCGTATAGTAGGTTTCCCTGAACCGATGGTGATCGCCATGAACGGTCCGCGCCTGGCCGGGCCAGGGGGCGCCCAGGCAGAGGGCCCCGGACACGTCATTGCCTTCAAGTGGCACCCCGGTGGCAATATCCACGATCACGGGCTTCACCCCGAAAAAGGGGAGCGTGGCCGATCCTGGCTTGGTAGGTGTGACGCCTGGGAGCGGTGCGATGAGGATGCCCCCGGTCTCGGTCTGCCACCATGTGTCCACGAGGGTGCAGCGGCCTGCGCCTACCACATCGTGGTACCAGCGCCAGACTTCTGGGTTGATGGGTTCGCCAACGCTGCCGAGTACCCTGAGCGACTTGCGGCTGGATTGCTTGACCCAATCGTCACCAGCCTGGGCCAGGGCACGCAGGGCCGCTGGGGCTGTGTAGAAGATACTCACCTTGAGGTCGTCGATGATCTGCCAATAGCGGCCGGGATCCGGATACAACGGTGTGGATTCGAAGATTACCGAGGTGGCGCCGTTGGCCAGTGGACCGTAGACGACGTAACTGTGGCCCGTCACCCAGCCGATATCCGCGGCGCAGAAAAAGATGTCGTCTGAATGGTAGTCGAAGACCAGTTTGTGGGTGTACGCCGCGTAGGTGAGATAGCCGCCCGTGGTATGCAGAAGGCCCTTGGGCTTTCCTGTGCTGCCGGACGTGTAGAGGATGAAGAGGGGATCCTCCGCCCCCATCCATTCGTTGGTGCAGGTCGACCGCTGCTTGCTGGTCTCCTCATCCAGCCACAGATCGCGACCTGGCTGCATGGGGATATCCCCATCCGTGCGCCGTGCCACCAGCACCGTTTCCACCAGGGACATGCCTTCGATGGCGCGGTCCACGATCCGCTTCAAGGGCACTCTCTTGCCACCGCGCAGTCCTTCATTGGCCGTCACCACCACTTTGCAACGGGCGTCCACGATCCGGTCGCGCAGGGCCTCTGCTGAGAATCCGCCGAAGACCACCGAGTGCACGGCACCGATGCGGGCGCAGGCGAGCATGGTGTAGACCAGTTCAGGAATCATGGTCAGGTAGAGGCAGACCCGGTCGCCCTTCTTCACCCCGTGGTGGAGCAGGACATTGGCGATCCGGGCCACATGGTGTTTTAGGTCCCGATACGTGATGTGGGTGTACTGGCCGGGCTCGTCCTGAGCCCAGATCAGGGCGGTCTTGTCGCCGAGATGGGGAAGGTGGCGATCCACGCAGTTGAAGCAGGCGTTGATACGGCCACCCGAGAACCAGGCGAAATCAACTTCCCTGTAGTCTGCGTCGAATACGGAATGCCAGGGATGGTACCAGGTCAGCGTCTTGGCCTGCTCTCCCCAGAACCATTCCGGGTTGTCCAGCGACAGACGATAGAGTCGCTGGTATTCCTCCATGGTCTTAATGTGGGCCCGCTCCCGGATGTGGGGCTTCACGGGGAAGAGATCTTCGGACATGGGTCGGCTCTGTGACAAAAAGGGGTGGGGAAGGGAACCGGTCTGGAAAGGCCGGGCGATGGATGGCTCCATGCGCCCGGCCTTTTTCCTCTCTCCGACGGTTGGGCCGCCAGAGCTTCAAATCATGATTCGTGCTGGTAGGTGCTGATGTCCCGGTCCTTGGTTTCCTTCAGGAAGATGGCGCCGATCACAAATGTGATGGCCGCCACGATGACGGGATACCAGATTCCATAGTAGATGTTGCCATGCAGGGCCACCATGGCCGTCGCGATGAGGGGCAGCATGCCGCCGAACCACCCGTTGCCGATGTGGTAGGGCAGGGACATGGAGGTGTAGCGGATGTTGGTGGGGAAGAGCTCCACCAGGAAGGCCGCGATGGGCCCGTAGACCATGGTCACGTAGATGAGGAAGATGAACAGGATCAACAGGGTCATGGGGTAGTTGACCTTGGACTTGTCGGCTTCCTTGGGATAGCCCAGATCCGCCAGGGTCTTCGAGATGGTCGCTGCCGTGGTCGGGTTGAAACCCTCCACGCGGGTGGTGACGATCTGACCCGTGGTGGGATTCTTTCCCTGGATGGTGGCCACCACCATCTTTCCGGGTTCAGGGGTGACCTTGCGGAAGTTGAGGCCCTGTTTCCCGAAGAAGTCGTTCACCCGGTCCAATTCCGAGAACTTGCTCCAGGGTCCGACGAACAGGTTGAAGGTCTCATCCTTGGGGTCGCCGGCCACCGTGATCACGGTGGTGTTCTGGAAGGTCTCGAGGGCGGGATTCACGTAGTGCGTCAGCGCCTTGAACATGGGGAAGAAGGTGAGGGAGGCGATGAGGCAGCCCGCCAGGATGATCTTCAGGCGGCCGATCTTGTCCGACAGCCAGCCGAAGAAGATGAAGAAGGGCGTGCCCAGTAGCAGGGAGGCGCCGATGAGCATGTAGGTGGTCTGGTAGTCCAGCTTCAGCGTGATCTGCATGAAGAACAGCGCGTAGAACTGGCCGGTGTACCACACCACGCCCTGGCCCGCGGTGGCGCCGATGAGGGCGAGGAGCGCGTATTTGTTGTTGGGGTACTTCAGGAAGCTGTCGCTGAGGGGAGCCCTGGAGGTCTTGCCCTCGGCCTTCATCTTGGTGAAGACGGGGGATTCACTCAGCTTCAGCCGGATCCAGACGGACACGGCAAGCAAGAAGATGGACATCCAGAAGGGAATGCGCCAGCCCCAGGAGGCGAAGGCTTCCTTGGTCATGCCTGCGCGGCAGGCCATGATGATCCCGAGGCACAGGAAGAAGCCCACGGTCGCCGTGGTCTGGATCCAGCTGGTGTTGTAGCCGCGCCGGTTGTGCGCTGAATGCTCAGCGACGTAGGTGGCAGCGCCGCCGTACTCACCGCCCAGGGCCAAGCCCTGGCAGAGGCGCAAGGTCACCATGATGATGGGGGCCAGCCAACCGATGCTCGAGTAGGTCGGCAGGAGGCCGACGCCGAAAGTGGAGAGGCCCATCACAACGATGGTGACGAGGAAGGTGTACTTCCGGCCGATGAGGTCGCCGATGCGGCCGAACACCAAGGCGCCGAAGGGGCGGACCAGGAAGCCGGCCGCATAGGCCGCGAAGGCCGATAGCAGGGCGGCCGTGTCATTCCCCTTGGGGAAGAAAAGGGTCGCGAAGAAGGGCGCCAGCGTCGCGTACAGATAGAAGTCGTACCACTCAAAGACTGTGCCAACCGATGATCCGATGATCACCATCCGTTCTTCTTTGGTGAGTGGCTGTTTGGCTTCGACTTGGGCAGTTGCTATGGCCATAGGGTGTTGCCTCCTGAGGAAGTTCCGTTGGGGGGAACTGCGGAACGCTTGTGGGTATTTTCAAGATCGAGCCGGCCGGGCTTCAGTGGTGGGTGGGGGGATTCCTTTTCTGGAGACCGGTTCGGCCAGGACCGGATGGGTGACGCAACCCCCGGCTGGATTCCTCCAGTCGGGATGTCGCAGGATGGATGGGTTATGAACACCGCGACGGAGAAGTCATCGGGCGGAACAGGATGGATGGCAAGAGTGTCATCTAGCTAACTCCTTCGGTCTAGCCAGGTCAAGCGGTATCCATCTAAATTTTCCCTTTCGTGACTGAAAGCACCCATCGCAATTCCTGATTTTACATGACCTTTGGATCATCTTTTCTATCATCACCGCGACATTGATTGCGTTTTCATTAGAATTCTACCCAAGGTAATTTGTGAATTTACGGCATTCTTGTTCATCGGCTCTCCAGAAATGACTCCACCACAATCCTTGTCCCAGGCCTGGACACCCCTGGGATGGGAAAATCGCGAACTCCTATGATGGACAGGAGCCCTTCTCCCAGGATCCCGCATGCGCATCGCTCTCATGGCCGATATCCACGCCAACTGGCGCGCGTTCGAGGCCTGCCTTGACCACGCGCGCTCGCTCCGAGTGGACCGCCTGGTCTTCCTCGGCGACTACGTCGGGTATGGACCGGAGCCCCATGAGGTGGTGGAGCGGGTCATGACCGAAACCGCCCGCGGGGCCATCGCGGTGCTCGGCAACCACGATCAGGCCCTCGCCGAGACCCGCGAAACCATGATCCCCGATGCGGAGACCGCCATCACCTGGACACGGGGGCAGCTTGGACCGGAGGCCCGCGAGTTCCTCGCCAACCTACCCATGCAGGTCGAGGACGACACCCGCCTTTACGTCCACTCTAGCCCCCAGGCCAATCCAGCCTGGAGCTACGTGAATGACGAGGTCTCCGCGAAGCGCGCGCTGGAGGCCAGCCAGGCCCAGAAGATCTTCTGCGGTCATACCCATATCCCTGCCCTGTATGGCATCACTGCGACCGGGCAGCTGATCTCCTTTAAGCCGGTCCCTTCGGTACCCATCCCCATCCCCCGTCGCCGCCGGTGGCTGCACGTGGTGGGAGCCGTCGGCCAGTCTCGCGACGGAGATCCAGCCGCCTCATACACTCTACTGGACACCGACCGATCGGAGATTGTCCACCTTCGCGTACCCTACGACGTGGAGGCCGCCGCGTCGGCCATCCTTCATGCCGGGCTCCCCCCCGCCCTCGCGGCCCGGCTGCAGAAGGGACGTTGACCCATGAAGCGACCTCGCATCGAGACCGGAATCACCCTGGACGGTTATCTCATCGCCGAAAGGATCCACCGGGGCGGCATGGCGTCGATCTGGGCCGCCACCCATCCGGGCCTCGAATGCCCGCTCCTGGTGAAAGTGCCCATGCTGGCGGAAGGCACCGATCCCGCCGCCATCGTCAGCTTCGAGATGGAACAGATGATCTTGCCGCGGTTATCGGGGCCCCATGTGCCCCGGTTCTTCGGTCAGGGCGAATTCGAAGGGCAGCCCTACCTCGTCATGGAGCGCATTCCAGGCCCCTCCCTGCTTCCAACACTCGAGCGCCTCCCCCTCACCTGTGCCGAGGTCGCCAAGCTCGGTGGCCGCATCGCCCTGGCCCTGGACGACATCCATCGCCAGCACGTCGTCCATCTCGATGTTAAACCTTCGAATCTGCTGACCCGTCCCACTGGCGAGATGGTGCTCATCGACTTCGGGCTCTCCCATCACGACGAATTGCCCGATCTGATGGGCGAGGAGTTCCGCCTTCCCTACGGCACCGCGCCCTACATGGCCCCGGAGCAGATCCTCGGCCATCGCCGGGACCCCCGCAGCGACCAGTTCGCTCTCGGGGTTCTGATGTATTTCTTCTTGACCGGAAGGCGCCCATTCGGGGATCCCCAGCGTCTGAAGGGGCTCAAGCGCCGCATCTGGCGCGACCCCGTGCCTCCGCGCAAGCTGCGTCCCGACTGCCCTCCCTGGATGCAGGAGATCATCCTCCGCTGCCTCGAAGTCCACCCGGCCTGGCGATTCCCGACCGCGGGCCACCTGGCCCTGGCCCTGCAGCATCCCGACCAGGTCAAGCTGACCGCCCGTGCGGAGAAGCTGAAGCAGGATGCCTTCACCAAGGTCCTGCGGCGTCGCTTCGCCGACTCCGATCTCCCCGTTCCCACGGCCAAAACGCCCGCCAGACACGATGGCGACGCGCCCATCCTCGCCGTGGCTGTGGACCTCTCGCCCGAGGCGGCCCCCATCGCCGAGACCCTGCGTACCATGGTGGCGCGGATGCTCACCACCCTGCCGGGAGCGCGTGTCGCCTGCCTGAACGTGCTCAAGCAGGGTCGCATCACCCTGGATCAGACTTACGACGCCGAGGGAAGGAACATCCATCTCCAGCGTCTCGTGGCGCTGAAGAGTTGGGCCGAGCCCCTCGACCTCGAGGAGGGTCGCATCAGCTTCCACGTGCTGGAGTCTCCGGACCCCGCTTCGGCCATCCTGCAGTACGTGAACGCCAATCACGTGGACCACGTGGTGATCGGCGCCAGGGCGAGTTCCCTTCGCAGGACCCTCCTGGGCAGCGTATCGAGCCCGGTGGCGGCCCAGGCCCCCTGTACCGTGACCGTGGCCCGGTCCCGCCGCCTCCGGAAGGCGGATTTCGCTGCGGAGCCGGAGGAAGGGTCCAGTGACACCTGGAGCGTTGGCTGAGACTATGCGTTAAACAACACGGTCCCAGGCTAGCCAGACCACCGGATCCCGGTCTTTCCCCTCCGGCATGAACACAAAGGGCACCCGGATGGGATGCCCTTTGTGGGGATGGTGGTGACGACCTATTCGGCGTCCTCTGCCTTAGGCTCGGGGAGGGCGTAGTCCACGAACTCGATGAGGGCCATGTCGGCCGCGTCACCGAGGCGATGGGCCATCTTGAGGATGCGGGTGTAGCCGCCGGGACGGTTCTCGAAACGCTTGCGGAAGTCTGAACCGAACAACTTTTGGACGGCATCCTTGCTCCCGAGACGGGCCATCGCCAGACGGCGGTTGGCCACGGTGTCGGCCTTCGCGAGAGTGATGAAGGGCTCCACGTACGTGCGGAGCTCCTTAGCCTTCACGAGGGTGGTCTCGATGCGTTCGCTCTGGATGAGGGCGGTCGCCAGGTTCTTCATGAGGGCCTTGCGCTGGTTGGTGGTGCGGCCCAGGCGCTTGCCGGAAACGTTATGACGCATGGGGGCTCCTTACACTTCCTGCTCGAGCCGCATGCCGAGGGAGAGGCCGATACGAGCGAGTTCGTCCTTGATCTCCTGGAGCGACTTCTTGCCGAAATTCTTGGTTTTCATCAGCTCAGCCTCGGTCCGCTGGACCAGCTCGCCGATGGTGG
>CAIXHJ010000231.1 GCA_903919165.1 uncultured Holophagaceae bacterium | reverse complement strand
GCTCGCAGACCTGGAGCCTCCCCCCAGACCCCTGCCACGTGGTGCCCAGGAGCGTGTTGAATGATCCAAGTATTTCGCGCGGGCACCACTAGGTAGCTGACGGTTTTCTGTGTAACCAATCCAGCGCGATCGGTGTCTAATCCAGATGGGAGGTGTAGCCATGAAAGCCTTGGTGGGCACCCTGGTCATGATGGCAACTCTGGTGGCGATACCCGTGAGGGCCGCTTCAAACGAACAGGATCAGGTTCTGATTATGTCCAGCACGCAGGCAGTCGCGCCAGTCGAGCCGGCCACCCCGCCACCTGCTGAGCCTCCCCCTCCACCTCCCGCCGTGCGTCCGGTCCTACCTTCCGAGGCGCCGCAGCCGGCCTTTCAGCAGAACCCGACCGACACCGGTCAGTGGGTCCATACCGAGCAGTATGGCTGGGTGTGGATGCCCTATGGGGATGACTTTACCTATGTGCCCCCGGACGATACTTCGCCGAGCATGTACGTGTACTACCCGGCTGCAGGCTGGTGCTGGGTGTTGGCGCCTTGGCTGTGGGGCCTGGGACCCATGCCCTACTTCGGGCTGCCTGGTCCGGGGTACTACGGATGGTACGGGCACGGGCTGGGCCGCTGGTACGGCTTCGCGGGTCGCTATGCGAACTGGGGCTGGTCCGGCCGCGCCTACTGGGGCGGGGGACGGTGGAACGGGGTGAATCGCTTCAATAACGGCGCGGCACGAGGTTTCCGGAGTGGTAGTGGCATCCGAGGCACCGGCTCCCGCAGTGTCACTGGGTCCCGCAGCGTCACTGGGTCCCGCAGCGGTGCTGGTTCTCACAGCGGTGGCACCCGCATTGTCGGTGGTTCCCGTAGCGGTGGTGGCTCCCCTAGCGGTGGTGGTTCGCGCAGTGTCGGCGGCTCACACAGTGGTGGTAGTTCCCACAGTGGTGAGTCGGCCGGGCATCGCTGAATCCAGAGTGGTCCTATTCTCGCCACCCCTAGGAGCCACCCTCCTCGAGTTTGGGGAAGAGGGTCCCAGCCAGGGCCGCGCCGATGAGTGGGGCCACCCAGAAGAGCCAGAGCTGGGACAGGGCCCACCCGCCCACGAACAGGGCCGGTCCGGTGCTGCGGGCTGGATTCACCGACGTGTTGGTCACGGGGATGCTGATGAGGTGAATGAGAGTCAGGCAGAGGCCGATGGCGATGGGCGCGAAGCCCGGGGCCGCCTTCTTGGCGGTGCTGCCCAGGATCACCATCAGGAAGAAGAAGGTCATCACCACTTCCATCAGGAAGGCGGCGCCGAGGCTGTACTTGCCCGGAGAATGATCCCCGAATCCATTGCTGGCAAACCCGCCGATGGAGGAACCATTCCCCGTGGCGATCACGTAGAGGATGGCTGAGGCCGCCACGGCCCCCAGCACCTGGGCCAGCCAGTAGGGGGCCACATCCTTGTAGGGGAAACGCCCACCCACGGCCAGTCCCAGGGTCACGGCCGGGTTCAGATGACAGCCGGAAATGGGTCCTATGGCAAAGGCCATGGTCAGCACCGTCAATCCGAAGGCGAGGCTGACGCCGAGGAGGCCGATGCCGACGCCTGGGAAGGCGGCGGCCAGCACGGCGCTGCCACACCCACCCAGCACCAGCCAGAGCGTACCGAGGAATTCTGCACCAAGCCGCTTGTTCATAGATTCCCCCATGAAATGAACATCACACTGGATGAAAGGTCGCCGACAGTCTACTGGTCCCAGGCGTGGATTCAAGCGAAGCGGATCAGGAAAGCCGGGCCCAGCCTTCGAGGTAAAGCCCGAAGGCCGGATCCACGACGGCCTTCTGCTGGACCAGGGCCCGTATCTGGGCCTCCTCGGTCTCCATCTGCTCAGGCGTGAGATGGCCCGAGAGGGTCATGGCCCGCAGCCAGACCAGGAAGGTGGTCAGGGCATCGAACTGGTTGTAACGGACGATGCCGCTGACATCCCCGGCCCGCCAGAGATCGATGACGCTCTTGCCATCGGCGCCCAGCTTGCCGGGGATGCCGCAGGCCGTGGCCAGTTCGTGCAGCGTGGAGGAGGCCTTGCCCCAGGCGCCGGTGATCTCCCGGAGATCGATGTGCTGGTTGCCGTAGCGGTCGAAGAAGTCACCCGGTGCCCATTTCTCCGCGCTGCGTCCCAGCCCTGGGATCGAGAGGCGATGGACCATGGCACGCTGGACCAGGATCGGCAGGTCCGCTTCCCGGGAATTGAATCCCACCAGCTGGGGCTTCTTGTCCCCGAGGGCCAGCAGGAACCGGCGCAACAGGTCGTCCTCGGGCAGCGCATCGGGCCCCTCCGGCAGGGCGAAGAGCCTGTGCTGGACTTCACCGTGCTTCACGGTGCGGATCACCGCAGCGATGGACACGACGCGGCAGAGGATCGTCTTCAGGTAGGGCCTGGGGTCCGCCTCCGTGGCGCCGCCATAGGCCCACATCCGGCCGATCACCTCGTCATCCGGCATCTCCTTGGGAAGATCCAGCACGCGACGGCCCGTGGCGGGATCCGGCACCCACTCGGCGTCAAAGGCGAAGACCTGGTGGTGCGGGGGTCGAAGCATCAGTCAGCTCCTTCAGACGGCACTCACAGAGATCACGGAGTCAACGGTCCAGAGCCCACTTGCCCCCGCCGCCGATGGCGCAGGCCAGGGTCACGAGAAGGCGGAAGAGGTCCCCCAGGTTCGACCCTATTCCAGCCCCGTGAATCCAGCCGTGCACCAGGGGCCAGCCCAGCAGCGCCGCAAGGATCCCGCCGGCCAGCGGCACCCAGAGGCCGAGGAGGATCAGAGCGCCGCAAGCCAGTTCACCCAGGGCCAGGCCCCAGGTGGAGGCATGGGCCAGGGTGATGGCGCCGTGGGAGTGGCGGAGGACGTCGAAGCCCTGTATCAAGGCCATGCCGCCCACGGCGAGGCGGAGCAGGAAAAGGGCCCAGTCGGTGCGGGTCTTGGAGGCGGCCATGGAATCCCCAGGGTGGCTCCATTCTAGCCTTGGTGACCGATGCCGCAGGGTTCCGAGGGTAAGCTTGGGGGTTGGAGACGATCCCATCCCGGCATCCGCTCCGCAGATGCGCGAGACCTCCCCCTTCATGGCCTCGAAACCCCGTCACCCACAATCTCCTGAACCACAACCCTTAGGAGGGGTCGCTATGAGCATCCAGTCCATCGGCGTCATCGGCGCGGGGCAGATGGGGAACGGCATCGCCCATGTCTTCGCCCAGGCGGGCTTCCGCGTCCTCATGCAGGACATCACAGAGGCCTTCGCCGCCAAGGGCCTGGCCACCATCGACAAGAACCTCCAGCGGGGCGTGGACAAGGGCAAGATGTCCGCCGAGGAGAAGGCGGCCGTCCTGGGTCGTGTGAAGCTGACGACCCGGCTCGAGGATCTGTCGGACTGCGACATCGTCATCGAGGCCGCCACCGAAAAATGGGAGGTCAAGAAGCAGCTCTTCGAGACCCTCGATTCGGTGTGCAGACCGGGCGCCATCCTGGCCTCCAACACCAGCAGCATCTCCATCACCAAGCTGGCGGCCATCACCAAACGCCCCGAAGCCTTCATCGGCATGCACTTCATGAACCCTGTGCCGGTCATGCAGCTCCTCGAGGTGATTCGCGGCCTCGCCACCAACGAGGCCACCTTCGAG